>JANOZI010000847.1:0-5072 GCA_031429375.1 Acidobacteriota bacterium
GCGGCTTACGCCGCTCGTGGGATACCTTCAAGCTAACAGCTGCATCGCATAGAATCCAACACCACACTGCAGTGACGGAGATGACGATGGCGACAAGTGACGGCATCAAGACAGCGCTCGAACGGAATGTCAAGGCGGTCACCCTGCGCCCATCGGTTGGCCAGGGCACCGCGGTCACGCGCGTCAGGCTCGGCACCGACTTGCGGTGCGAGATCGAGGAGGGCCCCTGGAAGCTCACCGCGGGCATGACGGAAAAATACGGCGGCGACGGGTCCGCGCCGAATCCGGGCGTGCTCGGCCGCGCCGCGCTCGGCTCGTGCCTGGCGATCGGTTACGCGATGTGGGCCGCGCGTCTCGAGGTCCCCATTGCCTCGCTCGAGGTCGAGATCCATGCGGACTATGACGTGCGCGGCGAGCTCGGCGTCAGCGACGAGGTGCGGCCCGGTTACGGCGAAGTGCGCTATGTCGTGAAGGTCGAAAGTGATGCGGCCGCGGAAGATGTCGCGCGTGTGCTGGAGACCGCCGAGCGGTGCAGCTCGTGGCTCGACATCGTGGCCAACGCCACGCCGATGAGGCGAGCAGTCCAGATCACGAGCGCAGCTCGCAGCTGACGTGGACGCGAAACTTCAGCGGCGGGTCCAGCGTTACGGCTGGGATAAAGCCGCCGAGGATTACGAACGCTTCTGGGCCGCGCAGCTTCGGCCGGCGCAGGACCTGTTGCTGAACCGCGCGGCTATTCGCCGCGGCGAGCGCGTCCTCGACGTCGCCTGCGGCACCGGCCTGGTGTCGCTTCAGGCGGCGGCGGTGACGGGGCCAAGTGGCAAAGTCGTTGGCACCGACATCTCCGACCGCATGGTCGAACGGGCTCGGGAAGAGGGCCGCGGTGTCGAGCACGCAGTGTTCCAACGGATGGATGCCGAAGCCCTCGACCTGCCGGATTCAGCGTTCGATGTGGCCGTCTGCGCGCTTGGGCTCATGTACGTGCCGGATCCGCTGCGCGCATTGCAGGAGATGCATCGCACGCTCGCGCCGGGCGGGCGGGCCGTTGCCGCGGTGTGGGGTGCGCGCAAGCATTGCGGATGGGCCGAGATTTTTCCGATTGTCGAGAGCCGCGTGCAAAGCGACGTCTGCCCGATGTTCTTTCACCTCGGCACCGGCGATGCATTGTCACAGGCGTTCCGCGATGCCGGGTTCAGCGACGTGCGCACCGAACGCCTTTCCACCGAGCTCGCGTACGACGGAGAAGAACAGGCTCTCGGTGCGGCGTTTGCCGGCGGGCCGGTCGCGATGGCGTATTCACGGTTCGACCAACCGACACGCGAGTCGGCACACGCCGCCTATCTCGAGTCGATCGCCGCGTTTCGTAGCGGCAGCGGCTACCGCGTCCCCGGCGAGTTCGTCGTCGTTCGCGGCGAGCGCTGAGCTCGCTCGCGCGGCTCGTGCGCTCGCTCGCCTGGGACTCGGCCCCTCTGGGCCTCGTAAGACTCGCGGCTGGCGCCGCTCGCAGGAGTCGCTCGCTCCTGGGACTGAGCGCGCGGCACCCCATAAAGGGGTGCCCTACGACGACGTGGCGATGGGGGTCAGACGCGTTCGCGGTCGCGTCCTCGTCTTCGGCACCCCGAACAGGTGGCTGGGTTAAGCGCGGAGAGGTGTCTCCCGGCGCGAGCGTCGAGCGAGGCGACGACAAGCATCCCGTCGCACACCTCTCCGCGCACTTCGCGAGGCACCCCAAGGGGTGCCCTACGACTTCGGTATTGGCTTAATCGCCGGGAACAGCGCGCCGCTGCCCATCATCTCCTTCACCACCGCCGGCAGCTTCGACACCGTGGCGTTGGCCTGGTCGATCAGCCCCGGCATCGCCGCCCTGACCTCGCGGATCTGCATCAGCTGCGTATTGGTCGGCATCGTCGTCGCGTTCATCACCGCGCCCTTCAACTGCCCGATCCGCCCGCGCACGTTTTCGGTGTTGCCGCCGAAACCACCGCCGCCGCCGCCGCCCTGCTGGCCCAGCCCGAGCCGCCGCTTGGCCGCGTCGAACTCCTTCTGCAGCGCCTCGAACTGCTGCTTCGCGTTGCCCGACAGCGGCGTGTTCTTGGTCTGCTGCTGCAGCAGCGTCATCTGCGCATCGGCGTTCTGCACCATCTCCGCCACATCAGTCGCCTTCTGCTGCAGGTCGTGCAGCTCCCGGGCGGTGTCGAACCACACTTTGCGGTCGGCGGCCGCGATCTCGATCAGCGGGTCGCCCTTCACGGCAACGTCGATGGTTTGCGCGTCGCGGCCGTTCACATTCAGCGTGGCCTTGTAGGTTCCGGGCAACACGTACGGACCGTTGTTGCCGCCGCCACCGAAACCACCGCCGCCTCCGCCCGGCCCGCCGCCGGCCGGCGCGCCTGGAGCAGGTGGCAACGGACGCAGCGGCTGAACGCGCAGATCCCACTTCACGACGTTCAAGCCGCCCTTGTTGCGATCGCGCATCGCCGGGCCGGTGATCTCGCGGACCGTGGCGCCGCTGCTGTCCTTGATCGTGAACTTGACGTCCTTGGCATCGCCCTTCAAGCGATACGCCAGCGTCGCGCCCGGGGCCGGGTTCATCCCGAGGAACAGCCGATCGCCCTCGAAGCCCTTCATTTGATCGTTGGCGGCGTTGTAGATCATCGCCGGCTCAGTGTCGAACACGAACGCGTCGGTGCCCTCCGACTTCGCCCACTGCTGAATCGGCGTCGGGTCGTCGAGAATCCAGATGCCGCGCGCGTGGCTGGCCAGGATCAAATCGTTATCGCGCGGGTGCTGCTTGATCTCGTAGATCGGCATCGTGGGCAGGTTGGCCTTGATGCGCGTCCACTGCGCGCCGCGGTTCCACGACACCCACAGGCCGGTCTCGGTCCCGAGATACAGGATGTTCGGGTCTTTGCGATCCTCGGCAAGACCGCGCGCGACTTCACCCTTCGGCAGGTTGCCCGCGATCGATCGCCAGGTGGCGCCGAAATCCGTCGTCGCAAACATGTAGGTGTTGTAGTCGCCGCCGCGATGGCCATCGAACGCCACATACGCCGTGCCGGCCGCCGCCCTCGACGGCAGCACGTCGGCGACGTAGGTGAACTTCGGTACGCCCGCCATCTTCGCCGTGACGTTGGTCCAGGTCTTCCCGGCATCCTGCGTCACGCTGACGATGCCGTCGTCGCTGCCGACCCAGACGACGCCCGCTTTCGCGGCGGATTCTTCGAGCGAGACGATGTTGCCGAACGAGCCGACGCCGTCGTGCTTGGCGATCTTGATGTCCTTGCCGGGCACGCCCATGATCGCCAGCGCCTCGCGGTCGGTGTTGGTCGTGAGGTCGGGACTGATCGGCTGATACGAACGGCCGCGATCCGACGACTTCAACACGAGGTTGGCGCCGATGTAGATGGTGGCCGGATCGAACGGCGACAACTGCATCGCGGTGTCCCAGTTGAAGCGATAAAACGGCGGGTCGCCGGGCTTCTGCTCCGCCGGCTCGGGACGCACCGTCTGGCGTTCGTTGGTGAGCCGGTCGGTGCGGCTCATGCGGCCGTCCTGCGACTCGGCGTAGACGATGCGCGCGTCGGTGGGATCCATCAGGGGCTGGAAGCCGTCACCACCGCTGATCACATACCAGTTGTCGTTATGAATGCCGCTGTTGGTGCGGACCGCACTCGGGCCGCACCAGGTGTTGTTGTCCTGCAGGCCGGCGCAGACGTGATACGGCGTCTGCATGTCGAATTCGACGTGGTAGGCCTGGGCCCCAAGAATGTTGGGCAGCCAGACCCACGTTTCGGAGCGATCGTGGGAGATGCTGGCGCCGCCGTCGTTGCCGATGATCAGGTGGCGCGGATCGCGCGGGTTGATCCACAACGCATGGTGATCGACGTGAATGCGCTCGGCGCCGTCGGCCCGGAACGTCTTGCCGCCGTCGTCAGAGATGTGCAGCGAGGTTCCAGGGACATAGATGCGCGAGTCGGTCTGTGGATCGATCTTGATCACGCCGAAATACATCGGCCGCGGATTGGTGTCGCTCATTTTTCGCCAACTCGAGCCGGCATCGTCCGATCGGTAGACACCGCTTTCGGTCGGGTGCTCGACACGCGCGTAGAGCACGTTGGGGTTGCGGCGATACACGTCGAGCCCGATGCGGCCTTTCGGGCCGGACGGGATGCCGTTCTCGAGCTTGCTCCACGTCTGGCCGGCGTCACTGGACTTCCAGATCGCGCTGCCCGGGCCGCCGCCGTTCATGCCCCACTGCATGCGGCGGCGCTGGTAGGTCGCGGCGTACAGGGTCTTGTTGTTCTGTGGATCCATCACCAGCTCGGTGACGCCGGTGTCGTCGTCCACGAACAGCGTGCGGTTCCAGGTCAGGCCGCCGTCGGTCGTCTTGTAGAGGCCGCGCTCGCCGCCGGCCGCCCACAGATCGCCCAGCGCCGCGACGTAGACGACGCTGAAGTCAACGGGGTCGACGATCACTTTGGAGATCTGCTTGCTGGCGCGAAGCCCCATGTTCTTCCACGTGCGGCCGCCGTCGGTGGACTTGAACACACCCTCGCCCCACGACGAGCTCTGGCGGTTGTTGCCTTCACCGGTTCCCGCCCAGACCAGGTTGGCGTCGGTCTGCGCGATTGCAACCGCGCCCACCGAGCTCGTGGTTTCGTTGTCGAACACGTTGGTGAAAGTGGTGCCGCCGTTGGTGGTCTTGTAAATGCCGGACGTGGCCATCGCGACGTAGAACGTGGTCGGATCGCTTTCAAGCACCGCGAGATCGTCGACCCGCCCAGACGGCGTGGCCGGGCCGATCGCCCGGAACGACAGCCGATCCAGCGGCCCCGTGCCGGACGACTTCTCGGTCATGATCGGCGTGGGTGGTGCCGGCGCCTGCGCCACAAGCGCCACGGTTGCAAGCGAAAGAGCGAGAGCCACGCGGGCCGCGGTTGCCGACGGTGAGATGATGACCTGGCGCCGATTCATATGTCCTCCCGACCGCGGAATTCTACCCTGCTCGATGCCCTGATCGCGGTGCTACTTGCGCTGGCCGCGCTCGTGGCCGCCACCGGCGGCTTCGAGAT
>JANOZI010000848.1:0-13613 GCA_031429375.1 Acidobacteriota bacterium
CGCGCGCGCGGTGTGTCAGCGGTGCTCGGCCCCGAGGCTGAGGCCGAGATTGTCGCGCTTGCGGGTTCGTCAGGTTCGTCGGGTTCGTCAGGTTCGACAGGTTCGACAGGTTCGACAGGTTCGTTGCCGCGTCTGGCGTTCATACCGCCGGATCGATCCCTGCTACCCGGGCTTGAACGGTACGCGCGACTTCAAATGCCGGATGGATCCAGCAAGATCGCCGGCGCGACCGATGCGACGCGTGGATGCAAGCATCGCTGCCGTCACTGTCCGATCGTGCCGGTCTACGACGGCCAGTTTCGGGTCGTGCCGGTCGACGTGGTGATGGCCGACGTGCGAGCGCAAGTCGAGCAGGGCGCCGAGCACGTCACCTTTGCCGATCCGGATTTCTTCAACGGTCCAATCCACGCGCGCCGCATCGTCGAGGCGTTGCACGCCGAGTTCCCGGGCGTGACATACGACGCGACGATCAAGGTGCAGCACCTGCTCGACCATCGCGAATTGTTGCCCGTGCTGGCGCGGACCGGGTGCTTGTTCGTGACGAGCGCCGTCGAGTCGGTGGACAACGAGGTGTTGACGCGGCTCGACAAGGGCCACACGCGGGCGGACTTCTTCGCCGCGGCGCGAGCCTGCCGCGACGCCGGCCTGGCGCTGTCGCCGACCTTCGTGGCGTTCACGCCGTGGACCACCCTCGACGGCTACCTCGATCTCCTGGACGTCGTCGACGAGCTTGGGTTGACCGGTCACGTCGCGCCGGTGCAGTGGGGCATCCGGCTGCTGGTGACGTGGAACTCGCGGCTGTTGGAGCTGCCGGATCTCAAGAGCCTGGTGGGCGCGTTCGATCACCAGACCCTGACGTTCCCGTGGCGCCATCCAGACCCGAGCGTCGATGAGCTCCAGCGCGAGGTCATGAACCTCGCCGGCGTGCGGATCAATCGCCCCCGTCATGACGTCGTTGCCGAGATCCGGCAGCTTGCATCGAATCGCGGCGCCATCGCATGTTTACAAGGCGCGTCTAAACCGCCGCATCCGCGGACCGAAATCCCATACTTGAACGAGCCTTGGTATTGTTGAGCGGAGCCCACGGCGGAGCAGGTTGCTCTCGTATGACGGAGGAGATCAGGAGCTTGGCGAGCTCAGGAGAAAGGCGTGTCCTATTGCTCGCCACGACGACCGGCTACCAAACCCGGATGTTCGGCGAGGCGGCGGCGCGGCTGGGCGTCGAGTTGATCTATGCGACCGACCGCTGCGATCGGTTCGAGGATCCCTGGGGCGACGGCGCGCTGGCCGTGCGGTATCACGAAGAGTCGCGCTCGGTTGACGCGCTTCTGCAGGCAGTCGAAGCGCGGCCGGTCAACGGCATCCTGGCGGTGGGCGATCGGCCGACGATCCTGGCCGCCTACGTGGCGCGCCTGCTCGGCCTGCCGGGCCATCCGCCCGAGGCGGCGCGCGCGGCGCGCGACAAGCGGCTGACGCGCGAGCGCCTGAAGGCCGGCGGCTTCCTGGCGCCGGCGTTCATCTCGGTCTCCGCCGACGCCGACCCCGCCATGGTGCTCACGCGCGTCGAATTGCCGGTCGTGATCAAGCCAACGGTGTTGTCCGGCAGCCGCGGCGTGATTCGCGCCGACGACGCGGCCGGCTTTATCGCCGCGTTCGAGCGCGTCCGGCGCCTGCTGGCGTCGCCCGAGGTGCGCGAGCTGCGCGACGCGGATGCCGGCGCCATTCAAATCGAAACCTACATTCCGGGCGTCGAGTACGTGCTCGAGGGCATTCTCGAACACGGCGCGCTCCAGACGCTGGCGATCCTCGACAAGCCCGATCCGCTCGAGGGCCCGTTCTTCGAAGAGACCATCTATGTCACGCCGTCGCGCGCCCCGGCGTCGACGCAGCTGCGAATCGAATCTGAAGTCGCCGGTGCCGCCCGCGCGCTCGGCCTCTATCACGGCCCGATTCACGCCGAGTGCCGGGTCAATGCCCGGGGTGTCTACGTGCTCGAAATCGCCGCGCGCCCCATCGGCGGGCTCTGCGCACAGATGCTGCGCTTTGCGGAACCGGGCGGCGCGCGCATCAGGCTCGAGGAAGTGCTGCTGCGCCATGCGATCGGCGAGCCGATCGCCCGCTGGGAACGCGAGCGCGAGGCGTCGGCGGTGATGATGATTCCGATTCCGCGCGGCGGGATTTATCGCCGCGTCGAAGGCGTGGACGAGGCGACGGCGATCGCAGGGGTTGACGAGGTGCGGATTACCGCGAAACCCGACCAGCAGCTTCATCCGCTGCCCGAAGGCGCCAGCTACCTGGGCTTCATCTTCGCGCGCGCGGCCTCACCCGAGGCCGCCGAACAGGCCGTGCGATCCGCGCACGCCTGCCTTCGCTTCACAATCGATCCGCTACTTGCTTTGCTGGGGGACGTAACCGGGAGGTAGCGCCGCGCCTTCGCCGAAGAAGAAATCCTCCATGTGCTTGAGGACCAGCTCCTGGCCCTCTTTCTGCCACGGCATCAACCGGTACTCGTTGAGGATCATCTTCTGGCGCTCTTCCCAGAGCTTCCACGCCTGCGCCGAAACCTTTTCGAAGATGCGCTGGCCCACTTCGCCCGGCCAGGGCGCGGAGTCGAGGCCGGGGAGCTCTTGCTGGAACTTCACGCAAAAGACCTTGCGGCCGCTCGTGTTGGTGATCTGCGTTTCGCTCGGGCCCGCCGGGCCGCCACACATGCTCATGAACTGATTCTACTCCCGGTCAGGGCGCGTCTGGTCTGGAAGAACGCTCGCTGCGACGAGGCTTAAAGACGTCGCAGTCTTCGCAGTTACGCAGATCGAACTCGTAACGGACGATCGGCCAATACATCGGGTGGGCGCAGAAAACGAGCTCGCCATCGACGATGGTGTGCGATCCCGGGTCGTCAGGAACGTGGGGTGTGCGGCGCCCGTACCAACAACACCGGTGCCGCTCCTCGGGATCCATGAGGTGATCATACCCGGTAGGCGCTTCTTGTCGGGAGTCATGGCGCGCCTCGCCGGCGCGCCGGCGGCGCGACCTGATCGTTCCACCAGCCACGGTCCCACGGAAATGCCAGCGTCGGATCGTTCACGTACCGCATCATCGCCACCGCCAGGGTCTCCGCCACCGCCGGCGCGATGCGCACTTCGAAATACGGCGCATCGATCGTGGTGGTCTTTCCGCCCACCGTCACCGACACGGCCTGGTGCTCGCCGTGCGCACCGGCCTGGACGATCACCCGCCGCGTGTGGACGGCGCTGGTGTTGGCGAGCGTCAACGTGATGCCGTCAGGCGTGATGTGCTCAACGAGTGCGGCGACGTCTTCGGACAACCCGGCGCGGCGCCGTTCGCCATCGAAATACCGCACCTGGCTGCGCAGGACGTCACCCGAACCATACAGATTGGCGCTGCCCATTGTCAGATTCGCGAGTGCCTCGAACGCGACCGGGCTCGGGCCGTATCCGCTTACCTGGTCCCGATTGCGTTCGGCTGCTTGCGCCGACCGTTGGAACTCCTGCTGGAGCGCCGCCACGGGGTAGCCGGGTTTTGCGCCCTGCAGGAAGTCGATCCATCCCTGGATGTCCCTGCGATCGGGGGGATTTGGCAGAATGCGCCGCAAGTCGGTGGGCGCGAGCGACCACAGGTAGAGTTCGATCGTTGTTTCCGACAAGTTGCCGAGCGCGCCGGTCGGGAAGAACTCGCCGGCACGGTAGCCGTACCAGCCCACCGTGCCGTTGTGTGCGCCGTAATAGTGCGGCAGCAGCGTCTGGCCATTTTCGACCCGGCCGGCGGCGAAGATGTTGTCGACTTGATTTCGAACGACGTCGAGGTATGTCCGATCGCCGCTCAGCATCGTGGCCTGCCCGAACGCCGCGGGCACGCCGCGCAACACGTAGTTGCGCAACCCATCGTCCGGGCTGTTCCAGCCGAACACGCCGCCGTACCAATTGCCGCCCCACTCGCCGCCGATCGTTCCGTCGAGCCCGATGTTGGAGGGGATGTTGCCGCCGTTGGCGGCCGCGCGCTCGCGCCAGGCGCCGGCGTACTCGAGCGCCCACGCCTTGTACTTCGCATCGTGCGTCAGCAGATACGCATGAGTGGCGAGCGTGACCGTCAACAGGTTCAGCGGATGGTCGCCGCGAATGTTGGTCGAAGTGCGAAAGCGGGCGGCGCGCTGCGGGTTGTCGTCGCCGTCCCAGTCCACCGGCGTCGCCGGCCGCGTCACCGGGCCGATGCTGCCGTTGAACAGGCTCTTGATGATTTTGCGCTGCGGATCGTAATTGGGCGCCGCGGCATCTTCATTCATGTAGAAGCCGGCAAACCGCCGGGCGCGTGCCCGGCTCACCGGATCGTTGGGCCGTCCAAGTCCGTACCAATAGAACGCCTGCAGCCCCTCGCCGGTGTGCTCCCAGTCGAACGACGAGGGGAACTCCTTCACGAAGATGCCGTCCTTCGCCAGTTCAACGGTCGGCAGCTTCGCGCGGCCGAATTGACGGAGATGACCTTCCCACACCCGCTCGAAGTTCGCGACGACCGATTCCGGAGCGCCCATCGCGTAGACCAGCGGCCAGCCCCTGATCGCTTCCATGATGTCATCCGGGCCGTCGGTCACGCCCCAGCGTTCGGCGATGTTCAGTGATCCGTCGGCGTTGAGGTAGCGATCGACCCAGTGCTGAGCGCCGTCGGCCGCCGCGGCCAGCATCGCGCGTTCGGCGAACGCCCACGCGGGAAGCGGCAGTCCCTGATTCACGGAAATAACGGGCGGCGCCGGCGGCGTCTTCAGCGGCGCGACGGCCTGGCTCGCGAACATGGATGCCAGGCCGGCCGTCGCGAGCAGGGCGGCGCAGGCGAGCCATCGGCCGGGACCGGGCGGGAAAGTGCGCACGCTCACTGCTCGAGCATCCAGGATCGATCCCATGGAAACGCCAGCGTGGGTTGATGCGCGTACCGCCGAAGGCCCATGACGAGCGTGTCGCCCGCTCCGGGCGCCAGCCTCACGTTGAAGTACGGCGCGTCGACCGAGACGGTCCGGTCGCCGACAGTGACCGTGGTGAAGTGATGCTCGCCGTAACCACCCGCCTGCACGGTGATGGTGCGCGTGTGGATCGGGCTGGTGTTGACGAGGGTCAGTGTCACGCCTTCCGGACGGATGCGCTCGACCAGCGCCGCGACATCCTCGGGCAGTCCGGCGCGGCGACGCTCGGGATCGAAGTGGCGGAGTTGTGTGTGCAGCGGAAGCGGCCCGTGCCCCGACCCATTCGGATCGTTTCCGCCCAGCGTCAGGTTGATGAGCGCCGAAGTTGCAACCGGATTCATGCCCGCGCCGCGCGTCGCATGCGGCGGGAAATCAGGCGTACTCGTGTCGGCGCGCAGCCGCGCGACGGCGCGGCGAATCTCCTCGATTCCCTGCTGAAAGGCCGCCAGTGGATAGGCGGCATCACCGGCCGCGAGATAGCCGGTCCAGCCGCGTTTCGGCAGGCGCGCCAGATCGCCCGGCTCCAGACCCCAGAGATAGATGTCCGTTGCGACCTCGCGGAGGTTGGTCAAACCACCGGCCGACCCGGATTCGCCGTCGTGATGGCCGTACCAACCCTGATCGCCGTAGTAGCGCGGCAGCAACACCCGGCCGTTCTCGACTTTGCTCGCGGCGTACAGGTTGTCTATCTGCCGGCGCAGCACCTGCGTGTAGGCATGGTTGCCGGTCAGCAGCAACGCATTGCCGAACCCTTCGGGTGGGCCGCGCAGCACGTAGTTGCGCCTGCCCTCGTCTGGCGAGTTCCATCCGAACACACCGCCGTACCACTTGCCGCCCCACTCGCCGCCGACCGTTCCATCGCGTCCGACGTTGGATGGAATATTGCCGCCGTTGGCGTCGATGCGTGCCTTCCACGCGTCAACGTACTCGACGAGCCAGGACTTGTACTTCGCGTCCTGCGTCACCATGTACGCGTGCAGCGCCAGGTTGGTCGCACCCAGATTGAGCGGATGGTCACCGACGATGTTGGTGGCGGTCAGGAATCGCGTGCTGGGCTTGGTCCCGGGCAACACCCGGCCATTCCAGTCTTCCTGCGTGTTGACGGTGAGCTTGGCGCCACGGCTGCCGTTGAAGAGGCTCGGAATGAGCTTGAGCTTCGCGTCGTAGTTGCGCGCTTCGGGATCGTCATTCATGTAGAAACCGGCGAAGCGACGGAGGCGGGTCCGATATCGCTCATCGGTGGGACGACTGAGACCGTACCAATAGAACGGGCCCAACCCCTCGCCGGTGTGCTCCCAGTCGTAGGAGGTCGGAAATTCCTTGTAATACATGCCGTCCTTCGCGAGCTCGGTCGAGGGATCAGTCGCCTTGGTGTACTGATCGAGGTGACCCTCCCAGGCTTTGTCCCACGCTTCGATGATTGACTCGTCACCACCCAGGGCATGGGCCAGCGGCCAGTTGCGGATGCTCTCGACCGCGTCGTCAGGACCGTCCTCGATGCCGAAGTGGGCGGCCCCGCGCAGGTATCCGTTGGCGTCGAGGTAAGTGTCGGCCCAGAGCTTCACGCCTTCGGCGTTCAAGGCGATTAACTTTCGCTCCGCGAGCGCCCACGCCGGTGGAGGCACGGTCTTAGTGATGAGAATGGTCGTGTCGGCGGCAAGGGTAAAGCTCAACGACCAGGCGGCCACGATGGCCGCGAGAACGCTCGTGCGCGGATTCATCTTCAACATCCCTTTCGGCTTCGAACGGCCGAATCATATCGTGCCGCCGCCGGAGCCAGTTGTCGCGAATCGTCTCGGACGTCCCCGGACAGAGCAGTACCGCGATACATTTAGCTTCGGCAGTGCCGCCGGTGTCTAACGAGTCGGTTTCGGAAGGTTCGGGATAGTTCAGGTCATAACATGCATATGAAAACCACCCGTCGCACGTTTCTAGCCGGCGCGCTCACTGTCGGTGCGGGCGCGGCGCTGCCCGCGGCTGCCGCTCGCGCCGCTGCGGAATCGATCTCGAACCCCGATTACGCGAAGCTCGACGCGATCCTGAAGCAACCGGTGCTGAAGCGGCAGCTCTTCTCGAGTCCGGTGATTATCGAGACGCTCGAACTGCTTCGCCGGGGCGACAACTTTCTGTGCCGCGTGCGCTCGAAGGACGGCGCGGTCGGTATCTCCGCCGCGAACAATTCCCAACAGCGTTCGCTCTACCCGATCCAGGTCAACCGGCTCCAGCCGTTCTTCCTCGGCAAGGACGCGCGCGATCTGGACGTGCTGCTGGAGGACGTGTATGTCTACGAGAGCAACTACAAGCTGCAGAGCCTGGCGCTGTGGGTGCCGCTGGCGACGATTGAGTTTGCGATCCTCGACATGCTCGGCCGCATCGCAAGCAAGTCGATGGGGCAGTTGATCGGCGAGATTCACAATCCGAAGGTCCACGTCTATCGCGCCAACGGCGAGCGTGACGTCACCGCCGAGGCCGTGATGGAGAACCTCAAGCGGCAGGTGGCGGAATCCGAGGCCAAGGCGCTCAAGATCAAGATCGGCGGCCGCATGAGCCACGTCGAATATCCTGCCGGGCGCTCGGAGAAGCTGATTCCGATGGTCCGGAAGGAATTCGGGGATCAGATGGTCTGCATGGCCGACGCAAACGGCTCCTACGACGTGGCGGAGGGCATCAAGTTCGGCAAGCTGCTCGAGGAGTACAAATACGCGTTCTACGAAGAGCCGGTGCCGTTCGACTGGTACGAGGAAACGAAAGCGGTGAAGGACGGGGTGCACATTCCGTTGGCCGGCGGAGAGCAGGAAGCGAGCCTGCACGCCTTCCGCTGGCTGATCGCAAATAACGCGTTGGATATCGTGCAGCCCGACCTCTACTACTTCGGCGGTTTCATCCGCTGCATGAAGGTGGCCCGGATGGCCGCCGCGATGGGGAAGCTGCACGTGCCGCACATCTCCGACGGGTTGGGGTACCTCTACATGATCCACCTCGTGTCGGCGATTCCCAACGCCGGCCGGTTCCACGAATTCAAAGGGCTGAGCGATGACGTGCCGTTGGAGTGCAAGACGTCCTCGTTGAAGACCGAGGACGGCGTGGTCACGGTGCCGACCGGCCCGGGGTCGGGCATCGACATCGATCCCGCTTTCATCAAGCAACACACGGTGGTAAAGGGGTAAGCCCTAGCGCACTGGAGCGCTGGTGATAGCGGCCGTCTTCAGCCAGATCGGCTGGACGAACCCGCCGTTACCCGCTGAATCCCACACCGCGAACCGCACCCAGGCCTTGCCCGTGGCGTCGAACGGGATCGACACGCGCTTGGTACCGAACGGCCCGACGTCGGTCGCCGAGATGATTTGGCGATCGATCTTCTTGCCGTCGCCCCACACGACTTCCATGAATGCCAGGGGATAGGTCCACTCCAGATCCGCGGTGATGGTCCGTTTCTCGCCGGCACCGGCGACGTTGTAGTTCTTGATCAGGATCTCTCCGGTCGACACGAAGAAGTTGCCGTCCCGGAGCGCCTTCATCACCGGCGTGAAATCGTCGTCCGGACCGGGCACTTTGTCGATCTTCAGATAGTCGACGGGGAAGTTCGCGTAGGTGTCGTCCTCCGGGCCCTTCCGGTAGGTATCGATGTCCGCGATGATGTACTTCGGCGCGATGCCGGTATTCGCATACAAGTTGTTCATCGTGTCAACGGCGTCGAAGCAGCGCCACTCGCACATGCGCGCTTCCGAGTTGTCCTGTCCCATCCCGGGCTTGAACGCGACGCCAAGATAGTGGTCGTTCTTCACGTACGGCTTGTCGAAAATCAGATCGGGATAGCCGGTCGTGCCCTTGGTGCGCGGGTGCGCGTGATACCAGTAGCCGCCTTCGGCCTCCAGCATCTGCTGCACGTCTTCCGCAGAGCCGGTGTGATAGACCTTGCCGTACAGCGGATCGATCTCGGTGAACGGCTGCTCGGGCCGGCGGACCTTGGACCAGTACACGTTCCGTTTCGGAAACATGATGTTGTAGTGTCCGCCGAAGTACGCGCTCGGCTCTTCCCACGGCGTGACGAGAAAATCGGCGTCTGACGCGCGCCGCGTCGCCTCGAAGTAATCCTTCTGGTCGCGGAAGCGTTCCGGCCCCGGGTCGTTGGCGTGCAACTCGAAGTGGAAGTCGCTCAAGCCGATGATGTTGAGCCCGAGCGCCCGCATCGCCATCAGGTCGGGGAACTGGCTGTCGAACGACCCCGTGAGCCGTTGACGGCCCGTGAAGTCGAGATGGAAGTGGTTGACGAACGTCTTGTAGCCCGGAATCGGCTTGAACTGGTCGCCGTGGGTGAAGGCCATCACGCCAGCGCGGGTCGCTTCGGCGGCGTCTGGCGTGGCGTAGAAGTACACCGGCATCCGCTGCACCGTGCCGGGAGGCGCGTTGTAGAGCGCGAAGTTCTCGACGTACTCCGGTTCTTCTTCGCGCTCGGGCGTCCTGACGCCGAGGCCGTATCGGCCTGGCGCATCCTTGCGGTAATAGACGTAGCCGAGGTTGGTGTCCAATTCGCGCGTGAAGAAGAACGTATGCGGCGGCGTGAAGGTGGCGAGAGAGCCGCCCTTACCTTCGGCCACCAGGACGCGATTGCGCGCCTTGACCGTGACCGGCGTCTGGTTCACCACTCCGCCCAGGTTGTTGTACTGACGTTCACCGCCCGTGTCGTGCCAGGTGACACGTGCGAGCAGGTCGGTCGAAAAGCCGCTCAGGCCGGCCTCGTAAATGTACGCAATCCACGGTTCATTCGTCTTGGCCAGCGCTTCCATCCGCAGCAGGTTCGTGCCGCGATACGCCGTGAACCGTAAGTCGCCCGAGAAGATTCCCATCGTCAGACCGGGGAACGTCACTTCGAGGCTGGCCCCGTCGGTCTTCACGCTGCACGACGTCGACTGGAACGAGGCGCTCGCGCGCTTGATGTCTTTCTCGCTGCGGGGCTCGCCGATGTTGCGGCCCGCAAGCGGCAGCGGCGCCAGCCCGCCTCCCGGGTCGTAGCTGGTGCGCGGTCCAGCCGGCGCGGCCGGCCCTCGTGCGGCCGGCGCAGTGCCACGCGCCGCCAGCACGGGATCGACAGCCGCCCGCGGTGCTCGCGGCAGGCGCGACTCGCGCATTTCCGGGCCATCGGGCATCACGAGCGGCGCGTCCCAGAATGCAAACCACCGGTTCTTCGCGATCACTTCGGGCGTGATGAAGGTGCCGGCGGCCTTCAGCGGATCCGCCTGCTGGGTCGACATCCGCCGGATGCCGCTCGTCACGCGGACCTCAGGCTTCAAATTCTGTCCGAGCACGCCCCACTGGCCACCGGTCTTGCGGACGGCCAGGTCGCGGACCGTCGGCTGGCCGTCGTCGATGGCGTAGCGCGCGCGCATTTCGGTACCGCCCTGACCGGTCCACGAAACGACGAGCAGATTCTGGTCCATCGCCGCGGTCAGTCCCGCCCCGGCTTTGTACTGCGACAGATCGCACACGACCGCGGCCGCCAGGCCATTCGTGCCTGCCGCGGCCGTGACAGCCGCGGACGACGTCATCAGGACAACGGCGGCCATGGTCGTCGCCAGCGCGATTACGGTACCGGCAATCATGTTCAATGTGTTCATTCGCATTTCTGGTTCCCCGCTTGGTTCTTCCCGCAGATTAACTCCGATGTGTCGTGCGCATTCTACTCGGCGCGGGTCCGATGTAAAGCAGGCCCTCTATGTGGCGGCCGGCAGCGTCACCGTCACGGTCGTGCCGGATCCCGGAGCGCTCTCGATCGTGAGGCGTCCGCCGTGGTCGCGCGCGATTCGCGTCGCGATCGCGAGGCCAAGGCCGCTCCCGCCCGATTGGCTGTTCTTGCCCCTGGCGAACTTTCGCGTGACGTGCGGCAACTCGTCGGCGGAGATGCCGATGCCCGAGTCAATCACGTCAATCGACACTGCTTCACCCCGGCTCCGCGCCGTCAGCGCGAGCCGGCGATCGCTCGTCGAGTACCGCAGCGCGTTGTCGATCAGGTTGTCGAACAGCAACCGGAGCGCCAGGCGGTCTCCGCGGATGCGCGGAAGATCCGCGTCGATGCTGATCTGCATGTCGAACCCCGCCTCGTCCAGCCGGTTTTCGAACTCTTCCTGGATGTCGTTGAAGAGGACGTGCACCTCGAGGCGTTCGAAGGCATAGACGTCGGCGACGTCGGTGATGCGGGAGTAGGCGAGCAGGTTCTCGACGAGGCGGGAGAGGCGCTTGGCTTCGGTGAGCACGAGCCGGCCGTAGGCGCGAAACGCCTCGATGCCGTGCAGCCGGCCCTGCGCCAGTGTTTCCGCAGCGGCGTGGATCGTCGCAATCGGCGTCTTCAACTCGTGCGTGACGGTCGAGACGAAATCGGACCGCAGCTCGGTCAACTGCGCCGCCGCAATCTGCGCCCGCGCGGTCAGCGCGAGCCCAACGGCGAGGGCCAGGGCGGACGCGGCGCCGACCATCAACAGCCGGTTCGCGCCGACGATGGCTTGCGAGACCGCCGGGTCGTGTGCGGCACTCACCTTGACCACCCAGGGCCGCTTCATCAAGTGGGCACGCAGGCCGAGCACCGCATCGGGATTGACGAATGCCAGCGCGACGGTGCGCTGATTGGTCAGGGTCCCGGTGTCGTCGATGGGGACGCCGGCGACCTGATTGCCGAAGCCATCAGTGACGCTCAGCGTCAGTCCCTCCTCGGCGCCGGACCCGATTTCCCACACCTGCCTGGCGAGATCGGAAAAGTACTGCTGCCGCACCCACGGCAGGCTTACGGTGAACCCCACGACTTCGGAGAGGTGCTCCCTGAACGCGTCGGCATAACTGAGCTGCGCGACGACCTGATAGCTGGTGCCGCCAATGGCGATCTCGAACACGGTCACGCGGCGTCCAGACGACGCATCTTCGCGCAGCTTCGCGATCAGGACGTCTGCGACCCCCGGGTCCCGGTCGATCACGACGGGGAAGCGGCTCGGCCCCGCATCCGCGTGCATCCATTCCGGCCGGCGGCTGGCACGGTGAAGGAACCAGAACCGGTCGTCGGGCTGGTCGGCTTTCCAGGAAAAAAACGACTCCGGGTATGGGTATCGCGCGAACGCGCTGGCCACCAGGCTGCCCATTTCGGACGGCTGGTTGGCGGCGAACTCATGCCACTGCTGCGACGCGAGCACGGATTCCTGCACGCCGCGCATGTCGCGAGACAAGGCTTCGACCAACAGGTCAACCGCCTCGTTCGATCTTCGTTCGGCGAGGAGGAGCGCGCTTTGCCGCCACTCCTGGATGGCGTGGTAACCGAACCAGAACAGGAGCGCCACCGACACGAACACCGCGACGAGCAGCCAGCCCGTCGCCCTGCCGATGAGCCACGCGGATACTCTGGGCATGTGCCGGTTGGCGTAGCCTAGCACTTTCCGTGATCGGGAACGCCGCCACCGGCGTATCGTGAGCGACGCGTCCAATGAGGAAACGAATTCTCGTCGCAGAAGACGATTCGGCGCTGGCGAGGGTGCTGCGCGACAACCTGCAGTTCGAAGGCTACGAGGTCGAATGGGTCTCCGACGGGGCCCTCGTCCAGGCTCGCGCGAAAGAGTTCGGGCCGGACCTCGTGGTCCTCGACATCATGCTGCCGAACGTGAATGGCTTTGACCTCTGCGCGGCGCTGCGGCAGCGGCACAACCTCCCGATCCTGATTCTCAGCGCGCGGGGACACAAGGCCGACAAGCTGCGCGGCCTCAACCTGGGCGCCGACGATTACCTCACCAAGCCCTTCGACCTCGAGGAATTGCTCGCGCGCATCAAGGCCGTGCTCCGGCGGACGCGGCCGAGTTCGGACACGCTCAAGATGGGCGCGGTCACGATCGACTTCGTCCTCGAAACGGCGCGCAACGGATCGACCGAGCTCCACTTGACCCACCGGGAGTACGAGCTGCTGAAGTACCTCGCGGAGCGGCAGGGCGTCACGGTGCCTCGCGACGAGCTCCTGCGTGAAATCTGGGGCTTCATGGAAGCGCCCTTTACGCGAGCGGTGGACAATGCCATCGGGCGCCTTCGCAAGAAGCTCGAGACGGATCCACATCGGCCGCGGTTCATCCACACGGTTCACGGCGACGGCTACCTGCTGACGCCCGAGGGTCGCCACGCCGACGGTTGAAGGCCCGCCCCCCTGCGACAACTTGCGACAAACCCCCGAGCGACCGGCCGCGATAATTCGGCGAGTTTCGTTGCTTTCCGAAAAGCTTTGCGACCGGGGGACACCGTATGAGAGCCATTCGATCGGGACTGTCAATCGTCGTGCTCGTGTGCGCTGCGACAGCGGCCTACGCCGATCCGCTCACGTGCACCACGACCGGCTACAAGTCCGCCGCCGGTCTGGTGGCGGCCGTCGCCGACAATGCGCTCACCCTGACATGGGACGGCGAGCGCAACCAGGAGATTCGCCTGCGGTTCACCATCAACGGCGGCACGCCGACGATCGCCGAGTTGTCGGTGCGCGCGAAGGGCGCGTCGTGGGCCGTGCTCGCGAGCAACGCGACGCCCGAATTTCACGTGGTGTCAGGCCTGCGCCGCGCCACCGATCAGCAACTGAAGCCGCTCCAGGCGCTCGGCGTGACCATCACGCCCGCGGTTCTCGACGCCA
>JANOZI010000849.1:0-4801 GCA_031429375.1 Acidobacteriota bacterium
GGAAGGGCGACTCGTGGCGTTACTCCGGGGCCGGCAACGTCTGGTCGCTGATGAGCGCGGATGACGAGCTCGGCTTCGTATACCTGCCGACGACGAGCATGACGAACGACATGTACGGCGGGCATCGCCTGGGCGACACGCTGTATGCGACCTCGATCGTCTGCGTGGAGGCGGCCACGGGCAAGAAGGTCTGGCACTACCAGACGGTGCACCACGACCTGTTCGACTACGACAATCCGGCGGCGCCGATTCTCGTCGACATCACGGTGGACGGCAAGCCGATCAAGGCCGTGGCGCAGATCACCAAGCAGTCGTTCACCTACGTGCTCGATCGCGTGACCGGCAAGCCGGTGTGGCCGATCGAGGAACGTGCCGTCCCCGCCTCGACGGTGCCCGGCGAGCAGGCCTCGCCGACGCAGCCCTTTCCGACCCGGCCGCCGGCCTTCGATCGCCAGGGGATCACTGAAAACGACTTGATCGACTTCACACCGGAGTTGCGCGCCGAAGCGCTCGCCATCGTCAGGCAGTACGTGACGGGCCCGGTGTTCACGCCGCCATCGGTCGTCGGCGAGCACACCAAGGGCACCATCGAGCTGCCCGGATCGGTCGGCGGCGCCGACTGGACCGGGGCCGCGTTCGATCCGGACACCGGCATGTTGTACGTGCCGTCGATGACGAACCCGTTTGTCGCCAACCTGGTGGCCGGCAAACCGGAGAACACCAACCTGAGGTTCCGCGCCTCGAACCGCGAGTTGCTGCAGGGCCCGCGCGGGCTGCCGCTGGTGAAGCCTCCCTACGGGCGCATCACCGCGCTGAACCTCAATCGCGGCACGCAGGCGTGGATGGTGCCCAATGGCGACGGCCCGCGAAATCATCCCGCCCTTCAAGGACTGAACCTGCCGCCGCTGGGCCATGCGGTGCGGGCGGCCCCGCTCGTCACCAAGACGCTGCTGTTCGTGACCGAAGGGGATCAGATCAACGTCCGCACGCCGCCGAACGGCGGAGGCAGGAAGATCCGCGCGTACGACAAGGCGACCGGAGCGGTGGTCTGGGAGATGGCGCTCGACGCCGGCAGCACGGGGACGCTGATGACCTATCTACACGACGGCCGGCAGTATCTCGTCGTCGCGATCGGCGGCCTGGATCATCCCGCGGAATTCATCGCGTTGAGTTTACCGTAGCCTCCGCGAGGACCGCGTCCGGCTCTGCCGCTGTCTCGTGGCGGGCTCGCGGAAGGTCTCCCGGCGTTCGCTCTCACTCGGCGGTCAAATCTCCTTTGCCACATTAATCGCCCCAGCGATGGACGCGCCAAAGACGGCACGACGCCTGCGTGGGCTCCAGTCGATTTGACAACCCGATTCTTGTCGTCGCCTCGTTCGAACGCTCACCCCGGGAGACCTCTCCGCGACACGCCCGCGAACCGGTGTCCGGACTCGCAGCCGGAGGGCGCGAAGACGCGACGAGAGGTTGATTTGAGAAAAAGCGGTGAGCTTACGTGGCGCTTCATGAGCTGGGCCCAACGCTTTTTGCTCAAAGCAACCTCTCGGCGCGTAGCGGGGCCGGCTGCAACCGGCCAGGCGTGTCACAATTCAGAGAGACATGCCTCAGCCTACCTATCCGGCCGCGCACGCGGTGGCCGCGCCAGTGGCCGCGCACTTCGCGCGGCATATCGAAGCGCACGGGCGCTCGGCCGCCGAGGCGCTGTGCGCGCCCGATGCGGCGGCGGTGGAATCGATCATCGACGCGGCGTTCTGGGCCAGCCTGCGGCGTGAAGAAGGACAGGCGCCGCGCGTCTCGCTGGCCTTCCTGCCGTCCGAGCGCGCGCGCCACGCGCTGGTCTTCGAAAAGCGCCTGCCGCTGGGACCGACGATGCTCGCGAAGGTCGCGCCCGCCGTCGAGCGTCCCGGCATTCATCTCGGGGTGTGGCGGGAGGGCGACGACTATCACGTCTGGGGCACGACCCGCGACGTGCCGGCGTTCTGCCTGGTCATCGAAGTGGTGGCCTCGGGTCTGCTGGTCGTGAAGCACCGCAACGAACCGTTCGGCAAGTTTGTCAACGTAGCGGTGCTCGAGGGCGACCAGATCAAGATCGTCGACGAAAAGGGCACGTCGGTGCCCGACTGCCCGGAGATGGTGTCCTCGCTGCTGGGATCGGTGGATCGGCCGATCGCGACCGGCGTCAACGCGGTGCTCGTCTCGATGGCCGCGTCGATGCGGCAACACGGCCGCGGCGGCATCCTGCTCGTCGTGCCGCACGGCTCCGACAGCTGGCGGGAGTCCGTCGTGACGCCGCTCACCTACGCGATCAGTCCGCCGTTTTCAGAGCTGGCCGAGCTGATGAAAGTGCCCAATCCGGATCCTGACGATCTGAAGCGCGCGGTCGACGCGATTGCGGGGCTGACGGCGGTCGACGGCGCAACGCTGATCAACGATCGCTACGACGTGCTGGCATTCGGCGTGAAGATCATGCGGAAGCGCGGCAGCCCGCAGGTCGAGCAGGTCAATGTGACCGAGCCGGTGGAAGGCAGCGTCGCGATTCGCGCGACACCATCACAACTCGGCGGCACCCGCCACCTGTCGGCGGCGCAATTCGTGCACGATCAGCGTGACGCCACGGCGTTAGTCGCGTCGCAGGACGGCCGCTTCACCATCTTCAAGTGGTCGCCGCGCGAACAATTCGTCCACGCCCACCGGGTGGACGCCCTTCTGCTCTAAAGCGCATGGGCGTCCTCAAAGTGCGTAAAGTGCGTACTGTTCCAACGGTGCGTACAGTGCTTTGGGTGCCAAGAGTCCAAGTGCCTTGGGCTTTTGCCAGATTCATGGCCTCGTACTAGAACTCGAGTTCACCGCGACGCGCCGCGACAAAGATGTAGACCGCGCTAATGGGAACGATGTTCGGCCGCGGCCGGCGCGCGAGAAACGCCACACCGGCTGTGATGCTGGTTGCCAATGCAACCAAATCTCCCCAGTAGTCAGGCAGCGACAGCAGCAGCCCGGTACCTAAAACCAGCGTGATGGCCGCAGCCACTGCGAGCTCGCTTATCAAGGGCGCGGGCGCCTGCGGGTTGTTCATACAAGACTCGGTGGCCCGCTGGGGTAAGAGGAAGCACCGTTCGCACCGGGCACCCGGTGCACCTTACGCACCTTAGGAACTGTACGCACTGTACGCACCCTAATCGATTAGAGAGGGGTCAGACCCCTTCGTCCGGGACGTCGCCCTCCTCAAGCGGGAGCATTTCCTCGGGCACCGAGCGCTCCATCAGCAGCGGCGACGGCTCGAAGCCGAGCTGCTGGGCCATGTCTTCGATCTTCGGCAGGTCGGTGAGGTCGTTGAGGCCGAAGCGGATCAGGAACTCCTTCGTCGTGCCGTAGAGGAATGGCCGGCCGATGACGTTCTTGCGGCCCACAATCTTGATCAAATGCCGTTCGAGCAGCGTCGTCAGCACGCCGGACGTGTTGACGCTGCGGATCTCGCCGATTTCGGCGGCGGTGACCGGCTGCTTGTAGGCGACGACCGACAGGCTTTCGAGCGCGGCGACCGAGAGCTTGTGCGCCGAGCGCTCGCGGAACAGGCGGCCGACCCACTCGTGGTATTCGGGCCGCGTCGTAATCTGGAAGCCGCCGGCGACCTCCGCGATGTGCAGGCCGCCCCGATCGACGTAGTCGGCCTGCAGCGCCTTGAGCGCGGCCTGGACGTCTTCCTTGGGCTCGTCGTTCAGCAGCCGGTTGAGCATCCGCGGCGTGATCGGCTCGGGAGACGCGAACATCAGCGCCTCGATCACGGCCTTCAACTGCGACAGCTCCATCTTCGGCGGCGCGTCCGCCAGCATCTCGTCGGGGGTCGGGGCGTCGTCGCTCATTCCTTCTCCGTCTCGGTCTTCGGCCCGCCTTCGCGAGGCACTTCAGCCTCACTCTGGCGCGCCGGCGGGTGGTGCGCTTTGTAGGCATCTTCCGGATCGTGAATCGGGTGCGGCGCATCGCTGGGCCGCGCCCGCTTGTAGATGCGGATCGCGCCGCGGCCGCCGGTCTGGAACACGCGCACCAGCTTGAGGCGAATCATCTCGAGCATCGCCAGGAACGTCACGATCATGTCGGTGCGGGTGGCGATGTCGTCGAACAGGTCCTCGAACCCGCACGCGTCGGTTTCCGACAAGCGGCCCAGCAGCTGCTCGATCCGCGCCTCGATCGAAATCTGCTCCGCCGGCAGAGCGATCGCCGGCCGCTCGCGCGCCCGCTCGAGCACCTGCTTGAACGCCGACAGCAGGCTGAAGAGGTCGACCTCGATCTCGGGCTCGTAGTCGTCGCCCGCCAGCTCCTCGATGCGGGCATCCGGCCGGCCCCACTGCGCGCTGCGCAGGGTTTCTTTCTCGTGCAGCATCCCGGCCGCGGCCTTGAATTGCTCGTGCTCGAGCAGCCGCCGCACCAGGGCATCGCGCGGGTCCTCTTCCTCGCCCGGATCGCCGGCCGCCGTCTCGGGGCGCGGCAGCAGCATCTTGCTCTTGATGTGAATGAGCGTGGCCGCCATCACCAGGAATTCGCTGGCGACGTCGAGGTTGAGCTCCTGCAGCAGGTCCAGATACTCGAGGTACTGCTTGGTGACGAGCGAGATCGGGATGTCGTAGACGTTGATCTGGTGCTTCTTGATCAAGTGGACGAGCAGATCGAGCGGGCCCTCGAACGACTGCAGCTTGATCTTGATCGACTCGAGCTGCGACTCGAACGGCTCTTCCGCGGCGGCGCCACGATCGGGAGTCTCTGGGGCGTCGGCCATCAGTACTTCAGCTTCACGGCGTCACGGACC
>JANOZI010000850.1:0-7182 GCA_031429375.1 Acidobacteriota bacterium
CCCAGATCATCGTCACCGTCACGGCCAGCGCCAGTCGTTTCGCGAACGTCGGCCAGTCACCCAGCACGGCCGATGCGGCTGCCGCGATGTAGAGAGGGGCCGCCGCAAACTCCTTGGCGAACACGCCGGCGGTCGCGAGCGCGCCGGCGGCGAACGTTCGGCCCGAGATCAACAACAACGTCGTCACCGGAGCGAGCAACCACACGAACGGATCGGCGTTGTAGGGATGGTAGATGGTCGAGAGGCTCCCGGCTCCTACCGCCGACAACCAAACAATCAAGGGCACGACGCCTGGTGCAACACCGAGCGCCAGCGCCAGTCGGCCGGTGGCGAACGCCGCCGCGGTGTTTGCTAAAACCGCAAACGCGCGCCACCGCAGCAGCGACGGACCCGGGAGTGATTCAAGAGTGGCGGGCACGAGAATGCGGAAGCAGTTGAGATCGGCGCAGCCGGGAACAATCACCCCTTGCCCGACCTGTTCCATCATCGGTTGATCGGTCGGCACCGGCGCCGGAGCGCGCCAGGCGACCAGGGAAAGAACGAACACGATAGCGAGGGCGTGCCTCATCAACGCCGGGCCGCAACGCACATCATCAGCGCGCACGCAAACGGAACGAGGTGGATCGAAAAGCGGCCTGGATAGCCGTGCGCATGTGCGAGGAACGCGCCGGCGGTTCCGCCAATCGCGGCCAACACGATCAGCGCGGGCACACGTCTGCCAACGGGCCGGAACAGGAAGGCCACGATCGCCACGAGGGCACCCAAGATCATCACGATGGCCCGCGGATCCGCATGCGGTGGTTCGTTCATGAATACGGTCGCGGCCAGGCTGTGGCCGACCTTCGCCCACACGCCGCCATCGAACAGCGTCCACGGCCGGAGACCGGTGTCGTTGTGACGCAAGCTGGTGCCGTAGAACAGGCTGAAGACGCCGGTGTAGTACCACGTGCGCGTCATGAAGAGCAGGACACCGGCGGCGAAGATGCCAAGGAACGTGCCTGCGCGCAACCAGGACAGGCCGCGAACCGCTTTCGCCATTGCGCCAGGCGTTGCCGGCACGCGAAGCGAGAGTAGAAACACCGGAAGGAACACGGCCAGGATCAGGTGATTGAGGCGCGTGTAAAACATCAGCACTGCCATGACGCCCGCGGCCGCCACCCAGGCGAGGCTGCCGTGCCTGCCACGGAGCAGAAAGAACATCGCCAGGAACGCCCAGCCGGCCGCGGCGATCTCCGAGAGTCCGCGTCCGAGGAAATACCAGGGCGTGCCCAGCGTGAACGTGGCCAGCGCGGCCACCGCGGCCGCGAGACCCCAGCGGAAGCCGGCGCTCGCCCTGACCACCTGGAAGGCCAGCAAGGCGCCCGCCAACAGGCACGCCGAATCCCAGTAGAACTCGCCAACGCTCGAGTCACCGAAGATGAGATGCAGCGCGCCGGTCATCCATTGATAGAGCGGTTGAAAATCCAGGAGCGCGTTGCCGCCCGCCAGCCAATAGCCGTGCATGAAGATGCGGTACCCGGCGATCTGGTAGTTGAGCCAATCGTCGACCGAGTAGACCGAGAATCGCCCCACTTGCGGGAGCGACCACGCCGCCACAAACACGAGCCATGGAACACCGATCATCAGAAATGCGCCGCGCAGATTTCGCGCGCGCGAGGGCGTCGGCACGGCCAACGCGCCGAGTCCAACGAGACCGGCGGCGCGATGCAGCGGAAGGTCAGGCCGCCATGCGAGCGCGAGCGCTGCCGCGGCTGAAACACCCATCCATGCCAGCGCCGGCCATTCCAGGCGGAACGTGGCCCTCGTCTGCGCGAGGAGCACGCCAACGAGTGCGGCGATCAGGAGCGGTGCCACCAACCAGGCCCACGGCGCCAGGAATCGATCGAATGCGGTGGCGGGTGCAACCGTCACGAGGGCGCCGCGCCACAACGGCGCGCCGTCGATCGTCGGGGCAAACCGCCAGGCACCGTTTCCGTACTGCATCGAGATGTCGACAGCATGCGCGCCGCGCTCCAGCACCATGGCATCGGTCACCTGGCCGGCATCAACCCGGCCGGTCACCTCGGCATCGGGACCGGCGTCGATCACCAGCGTGCCGCCATCGCGCATCAGGATGGAGCCCCGCGCCTGCAAGGTCACGTCGCGGCGCCCGAGCATCGAATCGGTCACGTTGAGATACCACGCGGGAAAATCGTCGAGTGTCGCCATCGGCCGCGTGAGGATCGCGGTGCACGCCGGCGTGGGATCCCGCCAGTCGGCGCGCACGTCCCAGCTGCGCAACGCCCCTGAAGGCTCCTCGATGGGAATGCCCTGGGTCACGCCGTGGAGTGGCGCCGCTGCCAGCGCGCGTCCGCACAATCCTTGTTGTGTTGCCACAAGACCCGTGCCGGCTTTCCACACGAGCAATGCCATGATCAGCACGCGAGTCGAGCTGCTTCGCAGTGCCGGACGGTTGACCCACCATAGCGATGGCACCAGCAGGCCGATCACGATCGCTTCGACGCGGCCGTCGAGCGGCGCGCCGTCCAGCACGCCGATGAAGCGGGACGGCCACAGCAGCGCGATCGCCGCGAGCCCGGTCCACACCAGATCGATCACCGTTGCTGCGCCAGTCTGGCCACGGTCTCGGTAAGGGCCTTTGCGATCACACGGTTGCCATCGGTGCCGAGGTGCATCCGATCAAACGCGAGATCGGGATCGGTCAGATCCACGGCGCCGGACAGATCGACATAGGCCACGCGGGGTTCGTTCGCAAACGTCCGCGCCAGCATCTCCGCCAGGGCGTGCTGCTGGCTCTCGTGACGTGGACGCATTCGCGGATCGACCAGGGTCGGCTGCGTCGCCACCACCACCCGCTGGCCATGCGCAAGCGCGAAACGAATCGCCCGCGACACGGACTCGCAGTAGGTGACCCACGGCGACGCGCATCCGAGGTCGCCTGGACGGGAAGACGGGGCCGCGTCATTCGCATCGACGCCATCGAACTGGCGGCCAAGGGATTCGGCGATCGCCGCCGCGGCGTCAAGCGCGCTCGCGGACGTACGCGTCGCAATGCCCGGACGAAAGACGGTCTGGGGCGCGCCGTCCTGCAGGGCGACATAGCCCGCCCCGACATCGCCTCCGGCCCTCATGGCCATGGCCTTCTCGCGAAAGGCGAGCGGCAAGATCGGGAAGTACCCAGTCGCGCGAAACACCGGGGACTGCCGCCGCACCACGACGTGATTGGGCGCCTTGTCGCCGAGCAGATCGTTGTAACCCTCGTACAGGATGACGATGTCGAAGTCGAGCTTCGAGAAGTCTTCGAGATTGGGGAGGAACGCCCACGCGCCCTCGGTGTTGTAGCCGAGGTTCAGCGCAGTCCAGTGTGTGTGCGGATGGCGCGCGCGCAGTTCCGTTTCGAGCAACCGCGGGATCGCTTCGTCCCAACGCACGCCGTACCCGAATGCCGTGCTGCCGCCGAGCATCGCGAAGCGGACTTCACCGGCCTGCTTGCGGCCGACGACGGGACCGCGATAACCCCAGCGGTTCAATCCGGCCGAGCGCTCCGCGCGGTGATGCACGTAGAGGTCAGCCGCCAGCGCGCCGGCCAGCATCACGATCACGACGGCCAGCGTCGAGATCAACGCAAACACCAGGAACTTCCGCCTGGTGATGGTCATAGCGCCTCCGCCCGTACGACGTCGAGCGGACGGATTGCGGTCACCACCGCGACGGCGGCGATCGAGGCCACCAGGATCAAATAGGGTTCAACCGGCACGCGATGCCGGTAATTGGACTCGAGAACGATGTGCGGCAGCGTTCGTGACGCGATCACGCCCAGGATCAATGCCAGGCCGGCCGCGTCGGCGCCGCCACGCCGGATCCGAACGAGGGCGATGACCACGCCGGACGTCGCAAGGGCATACGCGTAAAACCACAGCCCGTAATAAAAGTCGGTGCCCTTCCGAAGAAACGCCAGGTCGAACCCGCCATACGGTTGGGCGAGAAATTGCACAGCCAGGTTCGCCGAGTAGGCGCGTCCCAGCGACGCCAGCACGAGCCCGGGTGACTGGCGAAGTTGATCGAGCGCGGCGCTCGGATTGGAGAGCGGTCCGACCAGCTCGTCACGGACGCGCACCGCGTCGGCTTCCCCGCGGTACAAGAGGTCGAAGTGCTGCCGCAGCTCCAACCGCTTCTCAGCCGTCGCCACCTTGGGCACGACGAGCGGCGACACGAACGCGACGACCCCAAGCCCGAACGCCAGCAGCGCCCGAATGGATGGACGCCAGTGCGCGAACCCGAACGCAAACGGGATCCAGAGCGCGAGAAACGCCAGCATGAAGACCATTGTTTCGCGCACGGCGATCGACATCCCGACGATCACGCCAAGTCCGGCCCACTGCCACCACGCCCACCGGCGGAACGAGGGTTGCCGGACCAGCAGCCAGACCACGAGCAGCGTGAGGAAGACGTCGATCGCCTGATGGCCAATGGCCACGGCCGCGAACAGCAGCGGGAAGCTGATGGCCGCAAAGACTGACGACAGGCGCGCGACCGCGACGCCGCCCAGCGATTTCGCGGTGCCGTAGAGCAGCAGGCAGGCGGCGGCGCCGACGACCGACTGCACCGCGCCGATGGCGAAATAGCTGTGTCCTGCAATCCGATAGATCACGCTGACGAAGTGAACGTAGCCGAGGAGCAACAACGGGAATCGATCGGTGAACGATGACCGCACGCCCCGCCCGCGCGCGACGTCCCACGCCAGCTCGTCGTAGACGGGACCGTCCGCTCCGGTTTCGAGATGGCCCGGATCGCCCATGACGCGGCGCAAGTACAGAAGCCGCAGGCCGAGCGCAACGAGGAACAAGCCGATGAGAAACAGGCGCTCGTCGCTCGCCCAGCGGCGCAGCGTCCGCGGCCAAGTCGTGGTCGTCAACCAGGCGCCCGCGACTCCCGCGATGATGCCCGCCGCAGCGAGAAGGCTGTCAATGCGAGCGAGTGCCACGGCCAGGACGAGGGTTGCAAACAGCACCGGCAGGTCAAACGCCGCGCTCCCCGCTGACGCGCTCACGAAACGGCGAACCACGAGCACGGCCCACCCGGTCGCGAAGGCGAGGATCGCTGTCGTGAACAATCGCGAGTACACCAGGTAAACCGGCGAGCTGAAGGCCGCCGGATCGATCAGGCGCGGCGTGTACGACGCGAGCAAGACCATCGCGTGCACGGCAAAGCCGACGCACACCGCGCGAGCGGCGATGTCGGCGAATGGGACGGCGAGCAGACGAGCGGCCAGCCACGCCCAGATCGCGACGCCAGCCCAATATCCCAGCGGCACTCTTACGTCGTTGGAGCCATTCGACGGCATGTAGAACACCAACTGCAGGCGATCCGGAACAATCATGACGGCCGCGACGGCGGCGGCGGCCAGCGCCAGGCCCAGGGCCACCCACTGCAGGCGCGTCATTGCCGATCACGCTGATGACGACGGGCGTCGATCAGCGTGCTGATCGGATCAACCAGCGTCGCCGCGACCTTCATGTTGCCGTCGCGATTGAGGTGGAGGCCGTCGAAGGTCACGGCCTCGCTCGACAAGTCAACGGCGCCGCTCGCATCGACGTGACGCACGCGCGGATCGCCGGCAAAATCACGCGCCAGCATCTCGGCCAGCGCGCGTTGCTGCGACGCATGACGGTCAGCGCGATCGCCGAGCAGCCGCGGCTGCGAAACCACCACCACCGACGCCTGGCGGCCGAGCGCGAAGCGCACCGCCGCCGCCTCGGCGTTGCAGTAGTGCCGCCAGGGCGGGGCGCAGCCGGAGCCATCCAGACGAGGCGCGGCATCAAGATCCGAAAAGCGTCCGAGCTGGCGGTCGATCGACTGCGTGACCGCTGCCGTGGTTTCCATCGCGACCGCCGACGCGCGGTTGGCGACGTTCGGCCGGAACACCGTCTTCGGCGCCGATCGCTCGCTCTCGTAGGCGGCGGCCACGCTGCCGTGCCGCAGCGTCATGGCCTTCTCGCGCAACACGAGCGGCAGGATCGGAAAGTACCCGGTGAGACGAAACACCGGCGAGCTGTGACGCAACAAGTACCGATTGGGCTCGGCGTCGCCCAACAAATCGTTGTAGCCCTCGTACAGGCAGACGACGTCGTAGTCGAGATACGCGTAACTCTCGAGGGTCGGCACGAACGCGAGCGCGCCTTCGCCGATGAAACCGAGGTTGATCACGCGGGCGTTCGGATCGCGGGCGCGCAGCTGCCGCTCGAGCGCCGCCGGGATGGTGTCGTCCCATTCGACGTCGTAGCCAAACACCGTGCTGCCGCCGAGCATGACGACCCTGGTCTCGCCGGGCTGCTTGCGCCCGGCAACCGGACCGCGATAGCCCTGCCGGTTGACGCCGACCGATCGCTCGACACGGTGGTGCGCATAGAGATCGGCGGCGAGCAGCACGCTCACCATCAGCGTCGCGGTGCCCACCACCGCGCCGGCCGCGAACGCCGCAAACCTGCGCTTCGTCATGCGTGGCAGTAAGATATCGGCCAGCCCGCTTCAGCTATCGCGCGTACCGCCACTAGATGCCAACCACCAACGCACCGTCCGGCTCCGACCGCGTGGTGGTGGTACGCGTCATCACGCGCCTCAATATCGGAGGACCGTCGATCCAGGCGACTCGCCTTACTACTGCGCTCGAGCCGTACGGCTTCACGACGCGCTTGCTGCACGGCCGGCTCGGTGACGGCGAGGGTGACATGTCGTACCTCATCGCACCTGGCGCCGATGCGGCCTACATCCCGCAGTTGTGCCGTCCGCTCTCGCCGGTGGACGATGTGCGGGCGTTTATGCGGTTGTACGACGAAATCTCCCGCGCGCGCCCGGCCATCGTGCACACGCACATGGCCAAGGCCGGCCTGGTCGGACGCCTGGCGGCGGCGCTCTATAACCTGACGCGCGGCTCGGCGCCGCGCGCGCGGGTGGTGCACACCTACCACGGCCATGTGCTCGAGGGCTATTTCAGCGCCTTCATGACGAGCGTGTTCATCACGCTGGAGCGAATGCTCGCCAACGCCACCGACGCCATCGTTGCGATTTCGCCGGCGATTCGGGATGAATTGCTCGACCGTCATCACATCGGCGTGGCGGCGCAGTACCGAGTGGTGCCGCTTGGCTTCGACCTTGCGCCGTTTGCGGCCGTCGACTCGAGAG
>JANOZI010000851.1:0-1516 GCA_031429375.1 Acidobacteriota bacterium
CCCCGTCTGGGCGCGGTGTGGAGCCTGGGCGAATCGCGCCGCAACGTCCTGCGCGCGAACACTGGCGTGATGTACGACCAGACTCTCAATGCGATCTATGAATTGGCGCTGCAGAACGACGGCACCAACGCGCGGGCCTCAGCCACGTTCACCCCGACCCAGGCGGGAGCGCCGGTGTTCCCGGCAGTGCTGAGCGCCGGCTCGGGCGCCCAGCCGAACACGGTGGCGACAGTGGATCCGGATTTCAAAGTCGCCAAGTCGTGGCAGAACAACGTCCAGTTCGAACATGCGCTGAACGATCGCTACTCGGTCAGCGTGGGCGCGTCGTACGTCAAGGGCTATAACCTGCCGGTGATCACGAACATCAACCTGATCAATCCGACCGGCACGTTGCCCGACGGGCGCCCCATCTTCGCGGCCGCCGTTAACGCCGGCACGCGTGTCGACCCGCGCTACAGCATCATCAACAGCGTTCAGTCGCCCGGAGAATCGACGTATCAGAACCTGACGCTGCAGTTCACGCGACGGAGCGCCAACGGCATCGGCTTCGACTTCGCCTACACGCTGGGCAAGAGCGAAGACAACGCGCCGATTACCGGCGGGCTATCGGTGCAGGGCGACGCCGGCCGCGTCGACCCGACCGACCTCGAGCGCGATCGCGGGCCCAACATCCTCGACCAGCGCCACACCTTCGTCGGCAGCCTCGTTGCGAATCCGAGATTCGATCGTGACGGCGCCGCGGGCGCCATTCTCAACAACAACGTGTTCGGCATCGCACTCCAGTTCGCCAGCGGCATCCCGGTGAACCTGCGCAGCAACCTCGAGCTGAACAACGACGGCACCGCCAGCGATCGCCCGAACGGCGTGCCGCGCAACTCGTTGACGCTGCCGCCGCGCAAGAACGTGGACTTCCGCTACTCGCGCCGCTTCACCATTCACGACAACATGGCCGCGGAAGTGATCGGCGAAGTGAAGAACCTGTTCAACACGGTGCAGACCAGCAGCGTCAACGCGGTGGTGCCGACCAATGCGCAGGGCATCCCGCTCGGGACGCTGCCGACGTCGGGCAAGGACCTGCAGCCGACCGGCGGCTACGAGCAGCGGCAGTTCCAGTTGGGGTTCAAGTTCACGTTCTGATACAGACGAGGAATGCGCACAATCCTTTTCGCCGCTATGGTCGCCGTCTCCGTGTGCTCGGCACATTCGAGCGCGCAGCATCAGCTCATTCCGGTCTCCCAGATGAGAGGGGAGCCAGCGCTCGAATTACAGTTGCGGAAGCTCGACACCGTGGGCAGCTTCATGATGACCACGGCGCACCCGGACGATGAGAACAACGCGATGCTGGCGTACTTCTCGCACGGCAAGGGCTTTCGCACGACCCTGGTGACGGCGACCCACGGCGAGGGCGGGCAGAACGAGATCGGCCCGGAGCTGTTCGAGGCGCTCGCCGTCCTTCGCACCGAGGAGCTGCTCGCCGCGCACAAGTTCGACGGCGCCGAGCAGTTCTTCACGCGCG
>JANOZI010000852.1:0-9824 GCA_031429375.1 Acidobacteriota bacterium
GGCTGCGCCTGGACGCCGTGCGTGTAGGCGGGGATGATGGTCTTCGAGTGCAGCGCGGCCAGGGCCAGGAGCCGCCCCCGCGCGTGATTCAACCCTTCGAACGTGTCGAGCAGGCCTTCGCGCAGGAACATCCGGCCTGAGGTTGAGCCCATGTCCTGCCGGCTGCGGCCCGTGTGCAACCGGGACGCGTCGGGACCCGCGGCCTTCAACAGGTCGGCTTCGAACACGAGGTAGTCGGCGGGGCGCCGTGCGCCTGGCATCGCCTGATCGGCGTCCACCTGCGCGATCCCCTTGGCGATCTTGCCGCCAAGGGCGGGCGGCACGATTCCGCCTTCGGCCAACATCACGGCCGACGCTTTATTCATCAGCGTCATGTAATAGAAGGCGTCGTGTCCAGGCGCCGTCTGGCCCGCGACCCGAGCCGAGCCTGCTGCGCAGACCAGTAGCGCGCCGATCGATACGCTGATACATTTTGCGACCATTGTTCTCTCTCCGGTCCCGTATGCTACTCCAGTCCTAACCGGTTGTCCTGTAAGGGAATCCTTGATTCGACCGGGACGGCCGAAACCCCGTAAGGGTGGTATGATTTGCCGCGGGATACGGCGCAGCCCGCCGCCGGCAACGAGCGCGAGTACAAGACAAAAAGGCAAAGAGCAACTATGTTCAGATGGCCTTGGTTGGTGTGCGGGATGTTCGCGCTGTGCGCGACCGCAGTGATGGCGGGAGGGCAGAAGCCTGACGCCCTGAAGCCGGTCCCCGCGCATGCACCGCCGGCTGGCGCGCCGGCCCAATCGCCGGCGTCGCTCGACGCCGCGCAAACCGTGATCAGCCGGACGTGCCTCGGGTGCCACAACAGCCGCGCCCTCAGCGGCAATCTCTCGCTCGAGAAGTTCAGCGTCGCCACGGCCAACCAGGACAGCGAAACCGCGGAGAAAATGATCCGCAAGCTGCGCGCCGGGCAGATGCCGCCGCCAGGCAGCCGGCGCCCGGATGAAACGACCCTGGCCGCACTGGCCGCGGCGCTCGAAGCCCAGGTCGACGCCAACGCGCCGGCCATCGCCCCGGGCCGCCGCACCTTTCAGCGGCTCAATCGCGCCGAGTACACGCGATCGGTTCGCGACTTGCTCGACCTCGAGACCAACGGCGGCGACTACCTGCCGCTCGATGCCAAGAGCGCCAACTTCGACAACATCGCCGACGCGCAATTGCTGTCGCCGACCTTGATGCAGGCCTACCTGACGGCGGCTGCCGAGATCAGCCGGCTCGCCGTCGGCGACCGCGCCGCGACGGCGCGCGAAGTGACGTACCCGGTGTCGCGCTGGACGTCGCAGCGCGAGCACATGGAGGGCACGCCGTACGGCACGCGCGGCGGGCTCGCGGTCGAGCACACGTTCCCGGCGGACGCCGAGTACCGCCTGCGCGTGTCCTTCTATCACGAGACCACGGGGGCGCTGTACGGCAATGGCCGCGCGGCGCTGCACACCGCCGAGGCGCCCGAGCAGGTTGAGATCGCGATCGACGGCGCCCGCGTCGCGCTGCTCGACATCGACCGCTGGATGAATACGTCGGATCCCGACGGCGTCAACCTGCGCACCGAGCCGATCGCGATTTCCGCCGGTCCGCACCGGGTTTCGGCCGCGTTCATCCGCCGGTTCGAAGGACCTGTGCAGGACCTGATCACGCCGCTCGAATGGTCGCTCGCGAGCACGAGCATCGCCGACGCGTACGGCTTCACGACGCTCCCGCACTTGCGCGACTTGTCCATCACCGGACCCTTCAACACGACGGGCGTTTCCGAAACCCCGAGCCGGCGGAAAATTTTCACGTGCCACGCGGCGGACGCGCCACGCCAGGCGGTGTGCGCTCATGAAATCGTGACGCGCCTGGCATCGCAGGCGTTTCGCCGCCCGGCCACGGAGCGCGACGTCAAGGCGTTGATGTCGCTCTATCAGGAGGGTGCGGCCCAGGGCGGCTTCGAGTCGGGAATCCGGATGGCGCTCGAGGGGATCCTCGCGAGTCCGCTGTTCGTGTTCCGCTTCGAGGAGCGGCCGGCGGGGACCCGCGCGGGCGAGGTGTATGCCCTGGGCGACGTCGACCTCGCCTCGCGGTTGTCGTTTTTCCTCTGGGCCAGTGGACCCGACGCCGAGTTGCTGCGCCTGGCCGAGGCCGGGCGGTTGACGACGCCGGCGGTGCTCGAGCAGCAGGTGCGGCGCATGCTCGCCGACCGCCGCGCCGATGTGTTGGCTTCGCGCTTTGCCGCGCAGTGGCTGCGCCTCCAGGACCTCGACAAGATCAATCCGGACGTCCGCGTGTATCCGGACTACGACGACCAGCTCAAGCGCGCGATGTTGCGCGAGACGGAATTGTTTTTCCAGGATGTCGTCCGCGCTGATCGGCCGGTCCTGACGCTGTTCTCGTCGGACTACTCGTTCCTCGACGAACGTCTCGCGCGCCATTACGGCATCCCGAACGTCGTCGGCAACGAGTTCCGCAAGGTCCAGTACCCGGATACCCGCCGGCGGGGTCTCCTCGGGCAGGGCAGCATCCTCACCCTGACCTCGGTCGCCGATCGCACCTCGCCGGTGCTGCGCGGCAAGTGGGTCATGGAGGTGCTGCTCGGGACGCCGCCGCCACCGCCGCCACCCGATGTGCCCGATCTCGACGCCACCGCCGACGCCGAAGACGGCCGCCTTCGGACGGTTCGCGAGCGGCTCGAACAGCACCGCGCCAATCCGGCATGCAGCTCGTGTCACCGCATGATGGACCCCATCGGCCTGGCGCTCGAGAATTTTGACGTGACCGGCGCGTGGCGCATCCGCGACAACGGGATGCCGATCGATGCGGCGAGCTCGCTCTACGACGGCACGCCGCTCGCCGGGCCTGCCGACCTCGAGCAGGCGCTGTTGAAGCGTTCGGGCGTCCTGGTCCAGGTGTTCACCGAGAACCTCATGACGTATGCACTCGGGCGCCGCTTGACCCACGCCGACATGCCCACGGTGCGCACCATCGTGCGTCAGGCGGCCGCCGCCAACCACCGCCTGTCGGCGTTGGTCGTGGGCATCGTGAAGGCGCCGGCGTTCCGGATGAAGAGTGCGGATGAATCGACGTCGGCCGTGATGGCCGGGCGTCAGCAGTAGCAGGCTTAGGAGACAACGATGGCTTTCATTTCCGGGAAACGCGTACCGCGACGGACCATGCTGCGCGGAATGGGCGTCGCGTTGTCGTTACCATTCCTCGACGCGATGGTGCCGGCCCGTGGGCTCTGGTCCAATGCGGCGGCCGCGGCGACACTTGGGCGGACCCGGCTGGTCTGCATCGAGATGGTGCACGGGTCCGCGGGGGCCAGCGAGTGGGGCGCCACCCAGAATCTCTGGTCACCTGCCGCAACCGGCTCAGGTTTCGATCTCTCGCCAACGTCGCTCAGTCCGCTCGAGCCGTTCCGCAAGCACCTGACCATCATCAGCAACACCGACGTGCGACCCGCCGAGGCGTTCTCGCAGCCTGAAATCGGCGGAGACCACTTCCGCTCGAGCGCCGTGTTCCTCACGCAGGCGCATCCCAAGCAGACCGAAAGTTCCGACGTGCGCGCCGGTATTTCGCTCGACCAGCTCTACGCGAACAAGTTCGGCCAGGACACGCCGATTCCATCGATGCAGCTGTGCATCGAGAACGTCGACCAGGCCGGTGGCTGCGCGTACGGTTACTCGTGCGTCTACACCGACATGATCAGTTGGTCGGCGCCGACCGAGCCCCTGCCGATGACCCGCGATCCGCGCATGGCGTTCGACCAGCTCTTTGGGGCCGGCGGTTCGACGGCCGAACGGGCGTCGCGGCGACGGGCGACCGGCAGCGTGCTCGACTACATTACCGGCCAGGTCGCCGAGCTCAACCGGCGGCTCGACTCGAGCGATCGCACGCGCATGGAGCGATACATCGAGGACGTGCGCGAAATCGAGCGCCGCATCCAGAAGATCGAAGGGCGCAACATGAGCGGCGAAGCGCGCGAGCTGCCCGGCGCTCCGGCCGGAGTGCCCGACTCGTTCGATGAGCATGTCAAGCTGATGTTCGACTTGCAGGCGCTGGCGTTCCAGGCCGACGTCACCCGGGTGTTCTCGTTCAAGATGGGCCGCGATGCGTCGAGCCGCGTGTATCCGGAGAGCGGCGTGGCCAAAGGCTTCCACCCGGCATCGCATCACGGCAACCGGCAGGGCAACATCATCGACTTCAGCCTGATCAACAAGTACCACGTGAGCCTGCTGCCGTACTTCCTGCAGAAGCTGCAGTCGATCCAGGAGGCCGAGGGATCGCTCCTCGACAAGAGCCTGATCGTCTATGGCTCGCCGATGGGCGACGCCAACGTCCACAACCACAAGCGCTGCCCGCTGATCGTGCTGGGCGGTGCGCAGGGGCAATTGCCGGGCAACCGGCATCTGCGGGCGGAGGCCGGGACGCCGATGGCCAATGTCATGCTGACCGTGGCCCACACGCTGGGCTTGACCGACATGCCGCAGTTCGGCGACTCGACCGGGACGTTTGCGTTAGCGTAGTCGGTGCTCGTAACTGGGGAGTTCACAGATGGTCACTGATCACCGCATGACGCTTGTTGCCCTTGTCCTGGCGACGACGCTCGTTTTTTCAGGTGCGCCGCTGAGCGGCGCCGGCGGGTCCCCCGTGGCTGACGCGGCGATGCGCAACGACGTGGCGGCGGTCCGGACGCTGTTGGAGCACAAATCAGATGTGCAAGCTCCGCAGGGCGATGGCATGACGGCGCTCCACTGGGCCGCCGAGCGGGGCAACCAGGATATGGCCGCCTTGCTGCTGGCAGCCGGGGCGAACCCCCTCTCTGAAACGCGCATCGGCCGTTACACTCCCATGCACGTGGCGGCCAAGGGCGGTCATGCCGCGGTGATTCGCCAGCTGGTTGCCGCGAAGGCCAACGTCCATGCGCTGACGACCACTGGCGCCTCGCCATTGCACTTTGCCGCCGCCGCCGGCAGCGGAGAATCGATCGCGCTCTTGCTCGATGCCGGGGCGGGCGTGAACGCGCGTGAACCGCAGTGGGGACAGACGCCGCTGATGTTCGCGGCCGGATCGGGACGCACCGAGGCGGTGAAACTGCTGCTGGCCCGAGGCGCGGACGCCGGTGCCACGGGCAAAGTCGTGGACCTCAACGCGCGCAATAAAGACGATGCCGCCGAGAGCCGTGTGCGCAACGCGCGTGTGGCGCAGATCCAGAAGGAACTGGCCGCCGCACGGGCCACCAGCCCGTCCTCGGCGCCGGTGGCTCCGCGCGCGGCGCGCGGCGGCGACAATGGCAACGAACCGGAACCGCTCGGGTATGCCGAATTGGTCGGGGCGCAGGGCGGGTTGACGGCGCTCCTGCTGACGGCACGTGAGGGTTTCGCGGACACGGCATTCGCGCTTGTCGACGGCGGCGCTGATATCAATCAAGTGAGCGCGTCCGACCACACCAGCCCGTTGCTGATGGCCACGATCAACGGCCACTTCGACCTCGCGATGAAGTTGCTGGCGCGCGGAGCCGATGTGAAGACGAAGAGCGATGGCGGCGCCACACCGCTCTACGGCGTGTTGAACATGCAGTGGGCGCCCAAGGCGCGTCATCCGCAGCCTGCCCATTACATGCAGCAGCAGGCCGGCTACCTCGAGCTGGCGGAGGCGTTTCTGAAGGCCGGCGCCGACCCGAATGCCCGCCTCACCAAGTCGCTCTGGTACACGACCTATAATCGCGACCTGCTCGGTGTCGATCGCACCGGCGCCACGCCGTTCTGGCTGGCGGCGTATACGCTCGATCTGCCGGCGATGACGATGCTCCTCAAGTACGGCGCGGATCCCGAGATTCGGACGGCAAAGGTGCCGGAGCGTGCCGAGGAGGGTGGTGCGAGCATGACCGGACCCGATCGATCCGGGCTGCCGTCGATTCCATGGGGCGGACCCGCGGTGGCGCCGATTCACGCCGCCTCCGGCGTGGGTTACGGCCTGGGCTTTGCCGGCAATACGCATCGCCACGTGCCCGACGGCTGGGTGCCCGCGGTGAAATTCCTCGTCGAAGTGCTGGGCGCTGATGTCAACGCGCGCGATCACAACGGCTACACGCCGCTGCATCACGCCGCATCGCGGGGCGACAACGACCTGATTCGCTACTTGGTCTCCAAGGGTGCGGACGTGAAGGCTGTGGCGCGCAGCGGCCAGACCACTGTGGACATGGCCAACGGCCCCGTCGAGCGCGTGCAGCCGTTCCTCGAAACGGTGGCGCTGCTCGAAAGTCTGGGCGCCAGGAACAACCATCGCTGCGTGAGCTGCTGACAGACAGCGGCTCGCGACGTCCTGCGACAACTTACGACAACCCCCCGCGCGGGTGCTGGCCATAATCCGCGCATCGTCGCGCCATTCCTGGAGGATTCCATGAAGTCCGGTATCGCCACGTGTTTTCTGCTCTTGACGGTTTCGACGGCGAACGCCGATCCGCTGACCTGCACGTTGACCGGCTACAAGGCCATGCCGGGGCTCTCGGCAAGCGTTGCGGACAACGCCCTGACGTTGACCTGGGAGGGAGACCGCGGGCACGAACTGCGGATGCGGCTCACGCTGGTGTCGGGCGCGCCCACCATCCAGGAACTCGCCGTCCGCAAGGCCGGCGGTTCATGGGGCGTGCTGGCCTCGAACGCGACGCCGGACTTTCAGGTGGTGTCGGGCCTCCGGCGCATGAGCAACCAGCAGATGACGCCGCTGCGCGGGCTGGCCGTGGAGCTCACCGACAGCATCGTCGATCGCTTTCGATGGGAGCCGTTCTGGGACGCCCCGCTCGAGTTGTCGGAACCAACCGGGCGCCCGGGTAACCCGCCGCCGGCCGCGGGCGTCGCCAATCAGCCGGGCCTGCCCCGCAAGTCGGAGGAGATCACGCGCGCCAACGCCTTCTACCGCGCGACCGGCTGCGAAGTGAAGACCAACGGCGCGCGTATCGAAGTGACGTTCCCCGGTGTGCAACTCGGCGTCTTCACCGGGGCCCTGCAGTATTCGATCTTCAAGGGCAGCAACCTGATTCAGCAGGAGCTTCTGGCGAGCACCTCGAAACCCTGGGTGGCCTACAAGTACACCGCGGGACTGAAGGGCCTGAGCACCGCCGCTGGCACGCGCGTGGCGTGGCGGGACATCGCCAATAACTGGCAGGACTACCGGTTCGGCGGGGCGGCGAACGAACAGGAGGTGCCGCTGGCCACGACGGGCCGCGTCGTGATCGCGGAGCGGGCCGGGGCGGGTTCGATCGCGGCGTTTTCGCCGCCGCACACGTTTTTCTGGGCGCGCGAGATCGCGATCAACCTCGGCTACAACTTCTATAAGAAGGCGAGCGATGGCACGTTCTCTTTCGGTATCCGGCAGGCCGAAAAGGAACACGAGTCCGAGAACCCCGCCAACTTCGCCCTCTATAGCGCGCGGCCGGGATCGCTGCAGCGCATGACGGTCTTCCTCTACCCGAGCGCCGAGGCGGCGCCGGCCACCTACGACGCCGCCATGGCTTTCACGCACGGTGACCACTACAAGCCGCTGCCTGGCTACCAGGTGATGAACCATCATTACCATATGGATCTGGGGCAGCGCCTGGTGACGGCGGGCAGCCTCGATGCCGACATTCCTGACCTGACCGCCCTGAAGGCGCTTGGCATCAACATCGTCAGCCAGGTCGACTCGATCATGGGCGGCGCCGGTGAGCCCACGCCCGAGGGCGCGACGTTCCCCGGCGGCAAGCCGATCACTGCGGCCACGCGGCCGGCCCCGGCACCGCCGCAGGGCGGGGGCGGGCCCGGTGGATCGGCTGCGGCGGCCCCGCAGCGCCCGCGCGGCGACCCGATGCAGGTTCGCTACAGTTCCATCGAAGGCGCACGGCGCCATTCCGACACCGGGTTCCTCGTGATGCCGAGCCAGGAGTATTACGGCAGCCCGCTCGGTGGTCACACGGATCTGATCTTCTCTCATCCCGTGTACTGGCTCGGCGGCCGTACGCCCGGCCAGCCGCTCGTGGAAGACCACAAGCAGTACGGCAAGGTCTATCACCTCGGCAGCGCGGACGATCTGATGGAAATGGCGCGGCGCGAAGACGTGCTCATCAACATGCCGCATCCGCGCACGAAGGGATCGACAGGCTACCCGGATGCGGTGAAGGACCTGCCGTTCTTCAACGATCCTCACTACCAGGGTGTCGGTTTCCGGTGGGGGATGGGCCTCGATCGATCCGAGGTCAGGCTGTGCGAGTATCGCTGCCTGCCCCTGTTCGACGACATGAACAACTGGGTGGCGAACAAGCCGATCCCGCCCAAGTACATCCTGTCGATTTCGGAAGTGCGCCACCAGCAACCGGGAGACGACATTTACTCCACATCCCCGGTGACGTACGTCAAGCTCGATCGCCCGGTGGGTCCTGATGATTCCGCGCTCGTCGTGCAGGCGTTGATGCGGGGCGACTCCTTTGTCACGTCCGGCGAAGTGCTGATCCCGAGTTACAGCGTGCGGGGCACGGGCGACAAGCGCACCGTCGTGGCGGACATCGAGTGGACGTTCCCGCTCAACATGGTCGAGGTGATTTGGGGAGACGGGACGAAGTCTGACCGCCAGGTCATCTCCGCCACGGATCTGCCGGCCATGGGCAGCAAGCATTTCGAGATCCCGTTCGACGCCACGGGCAAAAAATGGGTGCGCCTGGCGGTCTGGGACACCGCCGGCAACGGCGCGCTGGCGCAGCCCGTGAAGTTGACGCCTGCGGCGAGCCGGTAAGAACCCCGCGTCACCCGGCCGAATGCCACACCGGCTTGCGGCGACACTCCTGTGCGGCTGGGCCGCGGCCGGCGCGATCGCCTGCGCGACGCCGCCTGCGGCTCCCGCGCCGACGACACGCGTGCGGCTGAGCACCGGTCAACAGGGCGGAGGTTTCTCTCCCCTCGGTGAACAGCTCGCCATCGCGCTGACGGGCACGATTCCCGGCGTGGAAGTTGAGACCGTCCAGAGCTCCGGCGCCGTGTCGAACGTCGAGGCGTTGCAAGCGGGTCGCGCCGATCTCGGATTGACGTTTTCCGACGTGGCCTATTTCGCCTACAGCGGGCAGCTGACGCCCAATTCAAAGCCATTTGAACGCCTGCGGGCGATCGCGGTACTGCAGGTGACGCCGGTGGCGCTGGTGGTGCGCGCCGGGCTCGCTGTGCGCGGACTCGGCGACCTGCGCGGGCGGCGGGTCGGCCTCGGCCCGTCGGGCAGCGGCACGGTGCTGACGGCCAACTTGATTCTGGCCGCCTATGGCCTTGATTCTTCCACCGTCCACATGGAGACAATCGGCTTCCAGGAGGCGACGACGCGCCTGCTGGATGGGACCCTCGACGCGATGTTCGACAATGCCATCAACCAATCGGATTCGCTGCGCCGGGCGATCGACAGCGGCGCCCGCCTGGTCCCGATCGAAGGCGTCGCGGTCGACCACCTCCGCCGCGAGTACCCCTTTCTCAAGCTGACCGTGATTTCGCCGGCGATGTATCCCGGCATCGTCACGCCCGTCCATACGATCGGGATTGACGGGGTGTTGATTTGCCGCAGCGACCTCGACGAGCGCCTGGTCTACAACCTGACCAAGCAGCTGTTCGCGTCGCTCGAAGGGCTGTCGGAGCGTGGCGCGCTCCGGTCGATGGACATCGATCAGGCGCCGGCCACGCCGATCCCGCTGCACGACGGCGCCGCCCGATTCTATCGAGAGCGCGAGCTGTCACGTTGACGCTCGACTGGTGGGACAAACCTTCAGGTTTGTCCGGCTGTGCCCGGGCGCG
>JANOZI010000853.1:0-3064 GCA_031429375.1 Acidobacteriota bacterium
CCGCGCAGATAGACCGCTGAGATCTTTCGCGTATTCGTGATGTCGTCGAGCGGATTCGCGTCGAGCACCAGGAGGTCGGCGGTCTTGCCGGCCTCGATGGTGCCGGTGTTGGGCACCCTGACGAACTCGGCTGCGTTGCGCGTCGCCGCCACGATCACCTGAGCCGGCGTCATCCCCGATGCGACCATGTCGGCCATCTCCACATGCGGCGCCCACGGTGTATTGCCGTCGGTGCCGACGGCGATCCTCACGCCGGCCGCGGCGAGCTTCGCGAGGTTGCGGGCCTGGATGCCGAACGTCTTCTGCACCTCCGGGCGATCGGTGGCCCCAGCCTGAATCTTCTGCAGCTCACCATCGGGAAGCTGGCCGCGCAGCCAGCTGTAGTCCGCGGCGACACCGCGGTCGGGCATGTTCGGGATCAGCACGAAGTTGGGCCGCGCCTTGAACAACCCCACGATCTCGTCGTCGATGTCACGATCGCGGATGCCGTGCGCGAAGCTGTCGACGCCGGCGCGGAGCAGGCCCTTGGCATCCTCGAGCGCGAAGATGTGCGCGGTGACGCGCTGCTTGTTCTTGTGCGCCTCGTCGATCACCGCGGTGTACAGCGGCGGCGTCAGCTTCGGGAACTTGCCATCACGATCGTCGACCCAGATCTTGACGATGTCGACTTTCTTCGCGACCAGCTCGCGCACGGCCTTGCGGGCCTCGTCTTCGGTCGTGATCCAGTAGGGCACCTCGGTGCGGCCCTTCTCCGGCGCGGTGATGCCGCGGCCCGCGGTGTAGATGCGCGCGAGGCCCGGCACGGTCTTGCCGCGCTGGACGAACGCGGCCTCGGTGCCGTCGAGGCCGAGGCTGAGCGCCGCGCTGACGCCGAAGCGGGCGCGCCGCTGCAGGTCGGCCACCAGCTCCGCTTCCGTGGTGCTGGTGTGCACGTGCGCGTCGACAATCGCGGGCATCACGGTCTTGCCGGCGAGGCTCACGCGTGTCGCGCCGGCCGGCGCCTTGACGCTCGCCGCGCCACCGACCTGCGTGATGCGCTCGCCCTGGACCACGATGGTCCCGTTGTCGATGACGCGGCCGTCGCCAATGATGACGCGACCGCCTTCGAAGACGGTGACCGGTGTCTGAGCATGGAGCGCCGCAAGCGCGAGTACAACAACCGCGGTCGAGAGTGTGGTTTTCATCGCTTGTAAACCTTTCCGTCCTTCATGACGAACCGTACGCGTTGTAACGCTGTGATGTCCTCAAGCGGATTCCCGTCCACCGCGACCAGGTCCGCGGCGAGTCCAGCGGTGATCGAACCGGTCACTTTCTCGAGATCCATCGACGCCGCCGCCAGCGAAGTCATGCCGACGATGGCGTCCATCGCCGGCTGGCCCGCCTTGACCCGTTCGATCGGCTCGCGCGCGTTCTGGCCGTGCGCACCCGCCACCGCGTCGGTGCCCATCACCATCTTCAAGCCGCTCGTCCTGAGCGCCGCTGAGAACATCGCGTCCTTCAGCCCCAGTGCCTTCTCCATGGCGGCGAAGCCCTCTTCGGTGTAGTTGCCGATGCCGAGAAAGCGGGTCTTGTTCTCGAGATAGTTCTGCGTCACGAGGCCGATGTTGGGGTCGAAGTAGACGCCGGCGTCGGCCAATGTGCGCAACGCTTCCGGACTTGCCAGCCCGCCATGTTCCACCACCGTGCAGCGGGCTTTCGCGGCGCGCTGCATCGACTCGGGACTGTGCGCGTGGACCATGCTGCGCAGCCCCTGCGTCCGCGCTTCGCCGCAGGCGGCGTCGAGTTGCTCCTGCGACAGTGTCGGCACGCCGCCGTCGCGGATGCTGGCCGAGGCGAAGATCTTGATCAAGTCGGCGCCGGCCGCTTTCTTCTCGCGGATGTCGGCGCGAATCTCGTGGGGCGTCATCTTCGGATTCGAGATCTGCCCGAGCGAGCTGAGCAGGCGCGGCCCCGGCAGCACGCCGCGCGCGATCGCGTCGCGCAGCGCCTTGTCCGACATCGCGCCGACGCTTTGCACGGTCGTGAAGCCCGCCATCAAGGTGACGAACGCGTTCTCGGCGCCATACAGTGCGGCCTGTTCGGCCGGCTCGGGGCCGTTGTGATAGCGGCCCTTGGCATCGAAGTGCCAGCCGATGTGGACGTGCGTGTCGATCATCCCCGGCAGCAGCGTCAGCGTGCCGAGGTCAAACGTCACGTCGCCGGAGGTGCCGCCGACGCGGATGATCTTGCCGTCACGGATCGAGACGACCGTGTTCCGCAGGATCTGCCCCTTGCCGTCAAGCAGGGTCCGCGCGCGCAGCGTGATGCCCGGATCCGGCTGCTGCGCCGTCACCGGCGCGATCACGGCAACGACGAACGCGATGATGGTGGGGATTCGCATGGCGCCTTTGGTTATTGGTAATTGGTTATTGGTTATTTGTAATTGGTTATTTCTTCGTAATGTCGGCAGCTCGATACAGTTCGTCGGCGGATTGCACAGTGATGTTGCGAAGGCGTTCTGGATAATTCGGCGGCAGGTTCTTCAAGAAGTCGCGCACCGTGTCCGCCACCTCCTTGGACGAATGCCCGCCCAGCGTCGCGTCCAGCCAGCGCTTGGGAAAGAAGATGTCGCCGGTCTTCTGGATGTCCCACAACAGGTCGAGACTCGCCTGCACGTGCTGTCGCGACGCCTCGGCGCGCAACGGATGATGCAGGTAGTTCAAGCCCTCGAGCACCCAGGGCTCGCGGCGCCGGTTGCCGGCCTCTTTGAGCGACGCGAACCAGCGATCGCGCTCCGCGGCGTCGGCCGACAGCGCGGGCATCACAAACTGGAAGCGGCCCTTGCGATCGGGGTTCTCGATGCGCCCCAGCTGCGTCTGCAGGACGTCGCGCCAGCCGTCGACCTGGCGCACCGCGAGCTCGAGCGCGAGCGCGGTGTAATCGGCTTCCGCGAGCGGCAGGCCGGCGACCCTTTCCTTCTGCGTCCAGACCTGCTGCAGCCAGCCGACCGTTGCCGGCGTGATGGCGACGCTGCGCAGCGTGCCGAACCACGCGGCCTTCTGGCTGGGCGTGCCGGCTTGCGCCA
>JANOZI010000854.1:0-16091 GCA_031429375.1 Acidobacteriota bacterium
CATCTGCACCGGGTTGTGCGAGGTGGCGCGCCACAACTGGCGGTCGAGCCGGCGAAACACCTCGCGCGCGCGGCTGTCCCAGCTCCACCACAAATCGAGCGCCAGCTCGTGCAAACGGTGGATGCGATCGGGCAACGAGGGTGACGACGCGAATCTCTCTTCTGCCATTTAGTTTTTCACTGCTCCGACGACCTGCGCGAATCTGGCCAGATCGATATTGCCGCCTGACACGATGGCGACGATTTTACCCTGTCCGCACCGGCCGCTCACCGCTGCGGCGATGGCGGTGCCGGCGGCGCCCTCGGCGATCACGTGGACGCGGTCGGCGGCGTGGCGCATGGCCGCGGCAATGTCATCGAGCGGCACCACGATCGAGTCGGTGACCATGGCTTTCAACAGCGGCCACATCGACGGCAGCACCGACTTGCCGCCGGCGCCATCGACGAACGAGGGCTGCCACGCGTCGAAGCGGCACGCTTCGCCCCTGGTGAGCGACAGCTTCAACGGCGCCGCTGTTTCCGGTTCCGCTGCATAGATGCGCACGCCCGGCTTGCGCGCGCGCAGCACGGTGCCGACGCCCGCGAGCAGGCCGCCGCCGCCGAGCGCAGCCACCACCGCATCGACATCGGGCAGGTCGTCCAGGATCTCGAGTCCGGCGGTGCCGTTGCCCGCGATGAACCGATCGTCGTCGAACGGGTGCACGAAGTGGCCGCGCATCCGCGACGAGGCGTGCGATTCCACGGTCTGCCAACACTCGTCGTACGAGGCGCGGACGATGGTGGCGCCGAGCGTTTCGATCGCGCGCAGCTTGGTCTCGGGCGCTGTTTCAATCACCATGACCGAACAGCTGGTGCCCGCACGGCGCGCCGCCAGCGCGACCCCTTGGGCGGCGTTGCCCGCGCTCACCGTCCACACGCCGTCGCGCAATTCGCCGGGCGAGAGCTGGCGCACCGCGTTCCACGCGCCGCGAATCTTGAACGACCCGATCGGCTGCAGCGACTCGAGCTTCAGGTACACCTCCGGGACGGGACCATCGTCGGCAGACGGCAGGTCGAGGCGGATGAGCGGCGTGCGCACGGCGGCCTGATAGACGTGCCGCGCGGCTTCGTCGATGGTCTCAATGGGGATTTGCCGCATGCGAAACGCAAGATCGTATCACCCTCTTGCGAAAGTGCGTACAGTGCGTACAGTGCGAAGGGTGCGTACGGTGCTTTTGGTGCAAAGGGTGCTTATGGTGCAAAGGGTGCTAATGGTGCGATTAGCGATTGCCTTTTTAACGTTGACTGCGGTTGTGCTGGCGCAAGACACCGCGCGGCCTCGCGCTCGCGATCTCGGGCTCAAGCCCGGCGTGTTCGAGCCGGGGCCGCTGAACGCCATCACGGATGTCACCGGCGTCACGGTCGGCCACACGACGTTGAATCACGGCGACCGCATACGCACCGGCGTCACCGTGGTGGTGCCGCATGGCGGCAACGTTTTCCAGGACAAGGTGCCCGGTGCCGTCTTTGTCGGCAACGCGTTCGGCAAGCTCGCCGGCTCGACGCAAGTCGACGAGCTCGGCACCATTGAGACCCCGATCGCGCTGACCAACACGCTGAGCGTCGGCGCGGCGATGGATGGCCTGGTGCGCTGGACGCTCGATCAACCCGGCAACGGCAACGTGCGGTCCGTCAACGCGCTCGTTGGCGAGACCAACGACGGCGGGCTGAACGACATTCGCGGCCAGCACGTGAGGCCCGAGCACGTGCTCGCGGCGATCGCAGCCGCGACGAGCGGTGCGGTTGAAGAGGGCAGCGTCGGCGCGGGCACCGGCACGCAGGCGTTCGGCTGGAAGGGCGGCATCGGCACGGCATCCCGCAAGCTGCCCGTTGCGCAAGGCGGCTACACGCTTGGCGTATTGGTGCAGTCGAACTTTGGCGGGGTGCTGACGATGGGCGGTGCGCCGGTTGGGAAGTTGCTGGGGCGGTATGCGTATCAGCCGCGTGCGCAGGCGATGGACAAACCTAAAGGTTTGTCCCCACAAATGCCAGGTGGCGACAAACCTTCAGGTTTGTCGGGAGACTACGGCGACGGGTCGTGCATGATCATCGTCGCTACTGATGCGCCGATTGATGCGCACGAGCTGAAACGTGTTGCGGCGCGGGCGTTGTTTGGTCTCGCGCGAACCGGTTCGTCGTACAGCAACGGCAGCGGCGATTTCGCAATCGCCTTTTCGACAGCGCCGGACCTGCGGATGCGTTTCAACGCCGCCGCGCCCCAGGCGCGAACGCTGTTGCCGGCGGATGGCGTCTCGCCGTTGTTCCAGGCCGCGCTCGAGGCGACCGAAGAGGCGGTGTATAACTCGTTGCTCAAGGCCACGACAGTCACCAGCCGATCCGGCAAGGCCGAGGCGCTTCCGGTCGATCGCGTGCGGGAGATCCTTCGCGGCTACCCCCCCCAATAGGGTGACTTGACCAGTGAGCACGCCCTCGATAAGCTTTACAGGAATGAAGGCCATCGCCGTCGCCGCTCGCCGCTCTGCGCTGGAAGTTGCCGGCCCCGTGGTCGACCGGGCGGGCGTGGCGCTGGGTTACGCGTTAGCGGTGTTTGCGGGCGTTGGGCTGGGGCTTTGGCTCCTTATTCGCCTGATTGGCCTTGGAGCGCTGACCACCGGCGGATGATGTAACCCGACACAGACAGGATCACAAAGGGCCATCACCCGCAGGGGTGGTGGCCCTTTTGATTTGTGGCGACAAACCTTGAGGTTTGTCGGATTCGGACCGATAAGAGGGAAAAGACCATGGAAGCCAGTAGTAGTTTCGCGAAAGTCTGGAAAGACGGCCGGTTGCAGGACGCCAACCGCAGCGACGCGGCCCTGACCGCACTCTGCCAGGCAATAGAACGCGCTGTACGCGCCAACCAGGGGGCCGGCGTGCGCGCCGTGATCCTGATGGTGGACCAGCCGGACCAGCGGCCGCAGGCGGTCGAGCCCGCGCACGCGCCGGTGCCGGTCTACGTCGACGTCTTCGAATCAGGCTTCAGCCAGGACTCGGGCTACGGGCACGGAATCTGATCTCAGATCGCAGATCTCAGATTTTTAAGGCTGGCTCCTTCTCCGGCGTCGCGGCCGGTTCGAGGAACGGCATCTTCGCCCGCAGTTTCGCGCCGACCTGTTCGATCGGATGCTCGCGCAGGCGTTCGCGCTCGCTCGCAAACCAGCCGTTCTTCGTTTCGCGCGCGAGCTTCTCGGCGTAAGCGCCCGAGCGGATCTCCGCCAGCATCTGCCGCATCACCTGCTTGGTTTCCTCGGTGACCAGGCGCGGGCCGCCGGTGTAATCGCCGTGTTCGGCGGTGTCGCTGACCGAGTAGCGCATGAAGTTGAGCCCGCCGCGATACATCAGGTCGACGATCAGCTTCAGCTCGTGCAGGCATTCGAAGTAGGCAATCTCCGGCTGATACCCGGCTTCGACCAACGTTTCGAATCCGGCGGTGACGAGGGCGCTGACGCCACCGCACAACACAGCCTGCTCGCCAAAGAGATCCGTCTCGCACTCTTCGGAGAACGTCGTCTCGATCACCCCGGCGCGCGTGCAGCCGATCGCCTTCGCGTTGGCCAGCGTGGCCTCCCATGCCGTGCCCGTGGCGTCGCGATGCACCGCCACCAGTCCCGGTACGCCGGCGCCTTCCTTGAACACTTCACGCACGCGATGCCCCGGCGCCTTTGGCGCCACCATCGACACGTCCACGCCCTCGGGCGGCGTGATCCAGCCGAAGCGGATCGCAAAGCCGTGGGCGAACATCAGCATCTTGCCCGGCGTAAGCTGGGGCTCGATGTCGGACTTGAACAGGCCCGGCTGCACCAGGTCCGGCACGAGCAGCATGATCACGTCGGCCCATGCCGCCGCGTCTGCCGGCGCGAGCGGCGTGAAGCCGGCGGCCTCTGCGGCCGTCCAGCCGCGGCTGCCCGGGCGCACTCCCACGCGGACGTCGGCGCCGCTGTCTTTGAGGTTCAACGCGTGCGCATGTCCCTGCGAGCCGTAGCCCATCACGGCGACGCGCCGCCCCAGTATCGCCGCGAGATCGACGTCCGAATCGTGAATCATCTTCGCCATGTCTGCCTCTTTGCTGCGGTTACTCTTCCAGCGTACTCTCGGTCGAGGTCTTGTCCTCGACGGCCAGCACGCCGACCTGCCGTCCGAGCAGCGCGACAATCCGCGCCGCGGTCTTATCCGTACTGTCGAACATGATCGTGGCTTGCACGGTGGCGCGGTCTTGCGACGCCACCGCCGTGAAGGCCTCGGCGCGCACCCGCTGCCGCCGCAGGATCGACGCGACCCGATCGAGCGCGTCGATGGCGTGCTCGTAGCGGACGATGATGGTGCGCGGCTTGGAGTCGGCCGGGCTGATCACAGGTCGGCTCCCGTTTCGGCGAGCGAATTCGATGCGGGCCGGCGGATCATGTCGTTCAGCGCGGCGCCGGGCGACACCATCGGATACACGGTGTCTTCCTGCTCGACGCGGAAGTCGATCACGACGCTGCCGGCCGAAGCGCGCGCGTGCCGCAAGGCGTTCTGCATGTCCGCCCGCGTCGTCACCCGCACGCCCGGCAGGCCGTGCGCATCGGCCAGCTTGACGTAATCGGGCGAGCTCATCGGCGTGGCCGAATAGCGGCGGTCGTGAAAGAACTGCTGCCACTGCCGCACCATGCCGAGGTAGCCGTTGTTGATGATCGCGACGTTGACCTTGACGTTTTCCTGCACGATCGTCTGCAGCTCCGCCTGGGTCATCTGGAAACCGCCGTCGCCGACGATCGCCCACACTTCGCGATCGGGGCACGCGATCTTGGCGCCGATCGCCGCCGGCAGCCCGAAGCCCATCGTGCCAAGGCCACCCGACGTGATGAAGTTGCCCGCTTCGGCGATCCGGTAATACTGCGCCGCCCACATCTGGTGCTGGCCGACGTCGGTGACGATGAGGGCGCGTCCCGCGGTGGCTTTCCAGATGTCGTGGATCACGTGCGCGGCGCACAACCGGCCGTTGTCGGGCAGCGCCTCGATGTCGCGCACTGTCGGGCCCTCGGCGAGCGAGCCGATGCGCTCGAGCCACGCTTCCTGGCGGGCCGATTTCACCTGGGGCAGCCACTGCTGCAGCACCGCGCGCAGGTCGCCGGCGATCGCGACGTCGGCGCGCACGTTCTTGTGCAGCTCCGACGGATCGATGTCGATGTGGATCTTCTTGGCGTGCAGCGCGTACGACGCCAGCTTGCCGGTGACGCGATCGTCGAACCGCATGCCGAGCGCGATCAGCAGGTCGGCTTCCTGGATCGCGTCGTTGACCCACGACTCGCCGTGCATGCCCATCATGCCGAGGTTGAGCGGATGGTCGGCCGGCAGCGTGCCGAGGCCGAGCAACGTCATGGCAACCGGCACCTGCGCCAGCTCGGCCAGCTGGCGGAGTTCGTCCATCGCGCCGCTCTTGAAAATGCCGTGGCCGGCGAGAATCACCGGCCGCTTCGCCGCGGCGAGCAGCGCCGTCGCGCCGGCCAGCGACTCGGCGATCGGCGCCGTCTTGTCGAGAGCGGCGCAGCGGTCAGGACAGTTCTTCGTACTGACGACCGCCTGCAGTTCCCACTCCGCTTCTTCCTGCTGCGCGTTCTTCGTGATGTCGACCAGCACGGGCCCGGGACGTCCCGAGGTCGCGATCCGGAATGCCTCGCGCAGCGTCGGCGCAATGTCGGCCGCGCGCGTCACCAGGTAGTTGTGCTTGGTGATCGGCAGCGTGATGCCGGTGATGTCGGTTTCCTGGAAGGCATCCGAGCCGAGCATCGCTTCGGCGACCTGGCCGGTGATGCAGACGATCGGAATCGAATCCATCATCGCCGTGGCGATGCCGGTGACCAGGTTGGTCGCGCCGGGACCGGAGGTGGCCATCGCGACCCCAACCTTGCCGCTGGCACGCGCGTAGCCGTCGGCCATGTGGGTGGCACCCTGTTCGTGGCGCACCAGGACGTGGCGAATCGGGTGATCGAGCAGGGCGTCGTAAGCCGGCAGGATGGCCCCGCCCGGATAGCCGAACACGGTGTCGACCCCTTGCTCGACGAGACATGACCAGATGATGTGTGCGCCGCGTTGTTTCATAAGTTTCTCAATGGCACCCCTAAAGGGGCGCCCTACGTTCAGTCGCACCTCATAAAGGGTGCCCGACGTTACCTATCCCTCGCAGTGGCACCCTTAAAGGGGTGCCGTACGTCTATCGCGCCGCGTAGGGCACCTCTGTATGGGGTGCCGTCCGCCCTTCGAAGGCGGCGATGTCGGACTCGTGCGCGAGAATGAGGTCGATTTCGTCTTTGCCCTCGAGCAGGCGCTGCCGCGAGGCGGCGTCCATCGAGAACGGCTCTTTCAGGCCTCCGGCACCACGGACTTCAAGATGCTCGAGGTCGATCTCGAGCGTGTAGCCGTCGCCGCGTTCCGCGCCATCCAGAATGGTCTTCACCGCTGCCTCGGGCAGCACCACGGTCAAGAGTCCGTTACCGAGCGAGTTGAGCCGGAAGATGTCCGCGAACGACGGCGCGATCACCACGCGAAAGCCGGCGTCGAGCAGCGACCACGCGGCGTGCTCGCGTGACGAGCCGCAACCGAAGTTGGGCCCGGCCACCAGCACGCTGGCGCCCGCATACTTTTCCTGGTTGAGAACGAACAACGGATCCAGCTCGCCACCAGGCGTTCGACGCCAGTCGTGAAACAGGAACGGGCCGAAGCCGGTCCGTTCGACGCGCTTGAGAAACTGCTTCGGGATGATCTGATCGGTGTCGACGTGGTTGCGGCCGAGCGGCGCGACGCGGCCGCGATGCGTGCGGAACGGTTCGCGGCTCGCTCCGCCTTCGCGGCCGGAGGCCGCTCCGGCGAGATCTCGCCGGAGCTCGCCTGAATCGTTACGAGCGGAGGCGGACACTACCGGTACTCCCACCGGCGCACGTCGGTGAAGTGCCCCTCGATCGCCGCCGCGGCCGCCATCGCCGGGCTCACGAGGTGGGTGCGCCCGCCACGGCCCTGCCGCCCTTCGAAATTCCGATTGCTGGTCGACGCGCATCGTTCGCCGTCACCCAGCACGTCGTCGTTCATGCCGAGGCACATCGAGCAGCCCGGCTCGCGCCACTCGAAGCCGGCGTCGGCAAACACCCGATCGAGTCCTTCACGCTCGGCGTCGGCCTTGACCTGCTGCGATCCGGGCACGACCATCGCCCGCACGTTGGCGTGCACCCGGTGGCCGCGTGCGACCTCGGCCGCCGCGCGCAGATCGGCGAGCCGCGCGTTCGTGCACGAGCCGATGAAGACCCGATCGACCGGCACCGAATCGATCCGCGTGCCGGGCAGCAGGCCCATGTAATCCAGGGCGCGCTCGATCGCTTGCGCGTCGCCTTCCGACGTCGCGCCCGACGGTGACGGCACGCTGCCGGTCACTGGTTGCACCATGTCGGGCCGCGTGCCCCAGGTGACCAGGGGCGCGAGCGCGGTGACGTCGATCGCGATTTCCGCATCGAAATGCGCGTCCCGATCGCTCTTCAGCAAGCTCCAGCGCGCGACGGCGTCGTGCCACTCGGCGCCCTTCGGCGCGTGCAGGCGGCCGTTCAGATACGTGACGGTGGTCTCGTCGGGCGCGACGATGGCCATGCGGGCGCCGGCTTCGATGCTCATGTTGCAGAGCGTCATGCGCTCGTCCATCGAAAAGCCGGCGACCAGCGGGCCGGCGATCTCGAGCGCGAAGCCGGTGCCGCCGCTGAAACCGAGGCGGGCGACGATGGCCAGCGCCACGTCCTTCGCGGTGACGCCGGGACTGAGCGTGCCGGCGAGCGACACGCGCATCGCCTTGGGCTTCTGCTGCACCAGGCACTGCGTCGCCAGCACGTGCTCGACTTCCGACGTCCCGATGCCGAAGGCCAGCGCGCCAAAGGCGCCGTGCGTGCTGGTGTGGCTGTCGCCGCAGACGATGGTCGTGCCCGGCAACGTCAGGCCGAGCTCCGGGCCGATCACGTGCACGATCCCCTGGCGTCCGCTGTTGAAGTCGAACAGCGGCACGCCGAAGGTGGTGGCGTTGGTGCGCAAGGCTTCGACCTGCGCCCGCGCCAGCGGATCGGTGATCGGCAGGTGCCGCGCCGTGGTCGGCACGTTATGGTCGACGGTGGCAAACGTCAGGTCGGGCCGCCGCACGGGCCGGCCGGCCAGCCGCAGGCCTTCGAACGCCTGCGGTGACGTGACCTCGTGAACGAGATGGCGATCGATGTAAAGCAGCGTGCGGCCGTCATCCAGCGTGCGCACCACGTGCGCATCCCACACCTTGTCGAACAAGGTGCGGCTGTTACACGGCATGGTAGGAATGCCGCCGATCGCGGACCTCCGCCAGGGCGTCTTCGATCGCCTGGCCCATTTCGTGAGTGGAAAGCACGCGCTCGCCGGGACCGGCCAGGTCGCGGGTGCGGGCGCCGGCGGCCAGGGCGTCTTCGATCGCATGATCGATTTCCGCCGCTTCTTTTTCCATGCCCGCCGAGAAGCGCAACAGCATGGCGGCACTGGCGATGGCGCCGATCGGGTTCGCCCAGCCCTTGCCTGCGATGTCGGGCGCCGAGCCATGGACCGGCTCGTAGAGATCGACCTTCCCGCCCAGCGTGGCGGACGGCAGCAAGCCGAGCGAGCCGGCGATCGAGGCCGCCTGATCGCTGAGGATGTCGCCGAACAGGTTGTCGCACAGCAGGACGTCGAAGCTGGTCGGGGTGGTTGCCAGCCGCATCGCACAGGTGTCGACGAACACGTGCTCGAGCGCGATGTCGGGATAGTCCTTCGCGACGTCCGACACGACGGCGCGCCACAGGCGCGACGTCTCGAGGACGTTGGCCTTGTCGATCGAGGCGACGTGGCCGCGGCGCTCGCGCGCGCGATCGAAGGCGACCCGTGCCACGCGGTCGATCTCGTGCCGCGAATAGATCAGCGTATTGAACGCGGTGTCGCCCGAGGCGTCGAACCCGCGCGGCTCGCCGTAATACAGGCCGCCCAGCAATTCGCGGATGATCAGGAGGTTGGCGCCGCGGACCCGCTCGGGCTGAAACGCCGTTCGCTTGGCCAGCGGGGCGTAGCAAATCGCCGGGCGGAGGTTGGCAAAGCCGCCGAGGGCCCGGCGCAACGCCAGCAGCGCCGCCTCGGGACGCTCCGCCGGAAGCCGGCCATCGAACTTCGGATGTCCGACCGCGCCGAGCAGCACCGCGTCGGCCGCGAGGCAGGCTTCGAGCGTCGCGGCGGGCAGGCCGGCGCCGTCGGAATCGATCGCGACCCCGCCGATCGCATGGGTCGTGAAGCTGAACGGCGTGCCGGCATGGTCCGCGACGTTCTTGAGGATCCGGACGGCTTCCGCCGTGACCTCCGGGCCGATGCCGTCGCCAGGCAGCAGGGCAATCTTCATTGCAGTCCTGTCGCTCCCTGCCGGGAAGCGGCCGCTGCCGTGAGCGCCAGCTGCCCTGCCGTTTCTTCCCGGATGATCTCGGCGAGCTGGTCGTCGTTCACCGTCTTGGTGCGATCGGCCAGCGCGGTCACCTTGGTGTAAAGCCGTTCGAGCTCGGGTTGCCGCAGCCGATGTCCGAGCGCGCGGCAGCGCGCGTCGAGCCCGCGCATGCCCGAATGCTTGCCGAGCACCAGCCGCGTGCCGGGCGCGCCGACGGTTTCGGGCCGCATGATTTCGTAGGTCAGCTGATGTTTCAGCATGCCGTCCTGGTGAATGCCGGCCTCGTGCGCGAACGCGTTGGCGCCGACGATCGCCTTGTTGGGCGGCACCGCGACGCCGACGACAGCCGACAGGGCGCTGCTGGTGGGCATGAGCGCTTGCGTGTGGATGCCGGTCTCGTACGGCAGCGCGTCGGCGCGGACCTGCAGGGCCATCACGAACTCTTCGAGCGACGCGTTGCCGGCGCGCTCGCCGATGCCGTTCATGGTGCACTCGACCTGGCGGGCCCCGGCCTGCACGGCCGCGATCGAATTGGCGACCGCCATGCCGAGATCGTTATGGCAATGCGCCGACAGGACGGCGAGCGTGCCGATGTGGCGGCCGACCTCGGTAAACATCCGCTGGATGTCGGCCGGGAGCGCATAGCCCACGGTGTCGGGCAGGTTGATCGTCGTCGCGCCGGCGCGGACCGCGGCGACCGCGACCTCGCACAGGAACGCGAGGTCGGTACGGGTGGCGTCCTCGGCCGAGAACTCAACGTCCGCGCAGTAGGTGCGCGCGTGCGCCACCGCCGTCCTGACCTGCTCGAGACACTGTGGCCGCGTGATTCGCAGCTTGTGTTCGAGGTGGATGTCGGAGGTGGCCAGAAAGACGTGGATGCGGGGCCGCGCCGCGCCCGCGAGGGCGGCCCAGGCCCGATCGATGTCGGCTGGAATCGCGCGGGCCAGGCCGGCGATGATCGGCCGCCGCACCGCGCCGGCGATGGCGCGCACCGCCTCGAAATCGCCGTCCGATGAAATCGGGAACCCGGCCTCGATGATGTCGACGCCCAGCCGATCGAGCTGCAGCGCGAGATGCAGCTTTTCCGCGGGCGTCATGCTGAAGCCGGGCGCCTGCTCGCCATCGCGGAGCGTCGTGTCGAAGACGTGGATGCGTGATCGTGTGGCCATCGGGGAATCTCAGCCATTCCAGTGTCGGGGCCGGGCCATAATAAGTCAAAGTAATAATATCTATAGCAGAGTAGATCTTCGCTTATAGTATCAAGACCCGATGGAACTCTTTCAACTCGAGGCGTTTCTCGCCGTGGTCCGTGAGGGCAGCTTCTCAGCCGCGGCCAAAGCACTCTACCGGACACAGCCGGCCATCAGTCAGACGATCAAGAAACTCGAAGACGAGATCGGCCGCCCGCTGTTCGACCGCTCGAGCCGGCGCGGCCTGCTGACCGACGCGGGCCGCGTGCTGGCCGACCATGCCGAGCGGCTGGTCAACCTCCGCCAGCGCACCCTGGCGGCCCTGGACGACGTCCGCCAGCTCAGGACCGGACGGCTGCGGGTGGCGGCCAACGAGCTGACGTGCCTCTACCTGTTACCGATCCTGCACGAATACCGGCGGCTCTACCCTGAAGTGCACATCACGGTGCAGCGGGCCCTCGGCAGCCGCGTGCCGGCGCTGGTGATCGACTACGGCGTCGATTTCGGCGTGATCACCTTCCGGCCCGACACCGCGGCGCTGCACTCGACGGTCGTCTATCACGACGAGCTGGCGTTCGTGGTGCCACCGTCGCATCCGCTGGCGCGGCGCGCGAAAGTGTCGATCGCCGAGCTGGCCAGCGAGTCGTTCGTCGCGCATCACGTCTCGTCGCCGTACCGGCAAAAGGTGATCGACACGTTCCGCAAGCGGCGCATCGAGCTGCGCATGCCGGTCGAGATGCCGACGATCGATGCGATCAAGAAATTCGTCGCGATGGGCAACGGCGTCGCGCTGTTGCCGGCGATCACCGTCGAGCGCGAGCTCGCGCACAACGAGCTGGTGCGCGTGCAGGTGCCGGAGCTGGCGTTCGATCGAAAACTCCGCTTGATTCACCGTCGTGAAGGCACGCTCTCGCATGCGGCGGAAGCGATGCTGTCGGTGGTCGAAGCGCAGAGCGCGCTCAAGAAGGGACGGTTTGCCTTCGTCGCGGAGCGCTAAAGCCTGAGCTGGCTGCGATCATGCAAAGGTTGGGAAGATGATCATGAGCCGCCGGCCGTCTTTTGTGAATCGAGGCGCAAATTTTTGGATCTGGGGCCGGGCTGCCGGTTTAGCCGGCCTTTTGGGTGTCGCCGGTGCGTCGCCGGCTGCCGCACAAGGGAACGTGGACGGTCAGAAATACGATAAGGGCGCCATCGTGACCGTTCAAGGTTGCGTGGTCGCCGGCGAGAACAAGGACACGTACGTGTTCACAGGCGTCAAGGAATGGCCGATCGCCAATTCGCCCATGGGCATCTACGGCCCTCGTCATTATTGGTTCGACATGGGGCCGTACGATTTCACCTCGTTCATCGGGCAGACGATTCAGTTGAAGGGCCCCATCACCCAGCTGAAAGAGTCCGAAATCGAACGGGAACCGGGCGGTTGGCACGGCGGCAGCATGGTCGCGATTGAACTGCCGGGGCGCGACGTTCATACGACGCCGGGAAATGCCGGCGTGGGGCGGGACCATCGACCCGACCGCACGGATGTGAAGATCACGCTGCTCAAGCTCAAGGTCGAAGAGCTGATCGTCGTGCTGAAAACCTGTCTGGGTGAGCGACCGACGCCCTGACGTGGTGCCCTTCGACTCGCAATCGCTCGGCCTTCGGCCGCTCGATTGCTTGCTCAGGACTACCATTCGACTGATGTGGGGTGGCTTGCCATTGAGCGAACCTTCGGTTCGCCGAAGGCGAGCCGGAGGTGAGTCGGAGGTGAGTCGAATGGTGCGGAAGAGAGGACTCGAACCTCCACCCGGTTGCCCGGACTAGCTCCTGAGGCTAGCGCGTCTGCCAATTCCGCCACTCCCGCACGGAGGGTTCTTTCTTACCGGCAGTAAGCATTCAGTATACCTACCAACTCAGGCTAACCTCAAGACCCCAGCCAAAGGTTCGGCTCAGAAGTTGCAACGACAATCGCCATGGCAGAGCCTCGTCGTCAACGCCGTAAATGGCCCTTCTGGGTCGTCTTCTCCCTCGCTATCGTCGGCATGCTCCTGTGGATTGCGCAGGACCAGGAAACGCTGCGCGTCAAGAGTCCGATCGAGGCCTCGGAGCCGCGGTTTCCAGACTACGTCGCGTCGCTCGTTGGCGCGGCGATCGAAACCGGGGATGCCTACACGGTGCTCCGCAACGGCGATGAAGCCTTCCCAGCCATGCTCGACGCCATCGATCAAGCGAAAACACGCATTGTCTTCGAGTCGTACGTCTTCAAGGACGGTGAGATCGGCAAGCGTTGGGTAGGCGCGCTCGAGGCCGCGGCCAAGCGCGGCGTTTCGGTGCGGGTCGTCCTCGACAGCATCGGGGCGACGATGGAGACGGAGACGGAAGATCGTCTCAAGGCGGCGGGCGTCCAGGTGCTCTGGTTCAACCCGTTACGCTTCTGGCAACTGGAAGAAACCAATTACCGCACTCATCGCAAGGTGCTCGTGGTCGACGGCGACGTCGGCTTCATCGGCGGCATGGGCGTTGACGATCAGTGGACCGGTCACGCGCAAGACCCGGAGCATTGGCGCGACACACAGTTCAAGATCGTCGGCCCGTCGGTGCGCGGGCTCGAAGCCAGCTTCTACGAGAACTGGCTGGAATCCGGCGGCGAGTCGGCCCCGGTGCTGGACCCGGCGCTGCCGGCACCGCAAACCGGCGCCCAGTCAATCGTGGTCCGCAGCAACGCGACCAGCGGCGCCAGCAACATCAAGCTGCTGTACTTGCTCGCCATCGCCGGCGCCAGGAAAACCATCGATATCCACTCGCCGTACGTGACGCTCGATCCGTCCTCGCGCTGGAGCCTTGAAGAAGCGCGGCGCAGGGGCGTGCGGGTGCGGATCCTGGCCGAGGGCGACATCACCGATGCCATGCCGGTCAAGCACGCGATCCGCCACGAATACCAGGAACTGCTCGACGCCGGCTTCGAGATCGCCGAGTACCAGCCAACCATGATGCACGTCAAGGCGCTCATCATCGACGGCGTCTTCAGTGTGATCGGCTCCGCCAACTTCGGCAATCGCTCGTTCGAGGTGAACGACGAGTTGACGATCGCTGCCGCCGACCCGGAGCTCGCCGCCGCCCTGACCCGCGATTTCAACGACGACCTCACGCGTTCGAAGGCGATGAATGCCCAAACGTGGAAGGACCAGCGCTCGATCGGCGGCAAGGCGCAGGAGTTCTTCTGGAGCTTCTTCGGCGAGATCTTCTAATCTGCGTCTCGTCTGGGCTAGACCTGGTCCTGCGCGATCGACGATAACGCTTGCACGATCTTGTCCGCTATCGGGCGGGACCGCCAGGCCTCGAGGCTGATCCGTTCGCAAAACACCGCATCGGCCTTGAAGATCTCGTTCATCTCGCGGGCAATCCCGGCGTCGCAGACGCACACGTTGTTCTCCTCGTTGTGCGAGAAGGAGCGCGTGTCGAAATTCGTGGTCCCCACGGTGCACCACAGCCCGTCGACCACCATCGTCTTGTGGTGGAGGAGGGTGCGGTTGTATTCCAACAGCTCGACGCCGGCCTCGAGCAACGCGCCGTACAAGCGCAAACTGTTGAGCCGCGCCATGATCGTTTCGTTCGGCTTGCCGGCCACCATGATTTGCACTTGAACGCCGCGCTTCACGGCATCGCGAAACAAGTCGATGGCCAGGTGATCGGGCACGAAATACGGGTTGGCAATCTGGATGGAATGCTTCGCCGCTGAAATGGCCATCACATACATGACGCGCGCGGTTGATGCGCCCGTTTCCGGCGAGCTCATGATGGTCTGGATCGAGAACTTCCCGACCGGTTCAGGCGCCGGGTAGAAATCCGGCCCGGTCACGAGCTCGCCGGTGCACTCGAGCCAGTTTTGCGAGAAGCCGGTCTGGAGCGGGCGCACGGCCGGGCCCTCAACGCGGACCTGCAGGTCGCGCCAGTGTTCTTTGTTTTGCGCGTTGCCGGTCCAGACGTCAGCAATGCCCGCGCCGCCGGTGAAACCGATGCGGCCGTCGATGATGAGCGACTTGCGGTGGGTGCGATTGTTGATCCGCCGCAGCTTGGTCAGGCGAATGGGGTTGTACCACGCGACGTGACACCCCCCGTCCTTGAGCACCTTCAGGATCTCATCGCCGATGCTGGACGAGCCGACCGCATCGAGCATGACCTTGACCTTCACGCCCTGCGAGGCGCGCTCGGCCAACGCCTTCGAGAAGGTCATCCCGATTTCTCCCGCCCAATAGATATAGGCCTCGATGGTGATCGATCGCTGCGCTTCCTCGATCGCCTTCAGCATCGCGGGGTAGAAGGCGTCGCCGTTGTTCAACAGCTCGACCTTGTTGCCCGGCAAAAACGGCACGCCGGCCGCGCCGGCCAGGGTTTCGAGGAACTCCGGCGAGCCCACCGTGAGGCCGTGATCGAAACCGTATTGCGGCGGTGATTCGGCAGGCGTGGAGAGCGAACAGATGGCCGACCAGATGGCGATGCCGAACGCGCCCCACCATTCGTGGATGCTCACCAGGTAGACGGCATAGGCTGCCCACGGCACCACGACCAGATCAGGCGCCGGACGCGGGTCCACAACGTCGACAGGCCCTTGGGACGCGTCGTTCGCGGATCCGGCGCGGGCCGGTAGCTGACCCGGCCACCGCGCGGACGCCGCCTGATCGGCCCGGTGCGGCCCCGGGGCGTGTGAACGGTGGGGCTCACCTGCGCTTCGGGGCGCGGTCGTGCAGCATGATCTGCACTGCCAGGTATCCCGCTCCCGTGGCTGCCAACGTGAACAAAATCATGGCGAGACCGGGGTAACCCATGATCCGGAAGTTGGTCTCGATGCGCATCATCATAGCAGCGCCGACGATCAGCGATGCCAGAATCAGCCCCAGCGTAATGCGGTTCGCTACTTTCTGCAGGCCGCTGATGATCGCGCCGTCGTCGATCAGCTCGACCTTCATCTTCAGCTCGCTGGCCGCCAGCGAATCAAGCACGCGGTTGACGCGGCCCGGCAGCTTTTCCGCGAATTCCTTCGCTTCCAGCACCGCTCCGAACAGGCTGCCCGAGGTAATGGCCTTGCGCACGCGGCGGGTCATCAAGTCGCTGCCGTTACGGCGGATCGACTCGTTGACATCGAGGTCGGGTTTGATTGCTCGCGCCACCTCGTCGAGGTGCAGCAGGGTCTTGCCGAGCATCGTGAGCTCGGCCGGCGGCCGCATGTGATGCTCCCGCGACGCGTTGTTCAACTCGATGAAGATCCGGCCGATCTGGATATCGGCGAGCGACTCGTGACCGTAGCGGCCGACCAGCGTCGCGATCGCCTTCTTGAAGGCGGGCTCGTCGAAGTCGGGCAGCTTCTCGCCGAGCACGACGGTCACCTCCGCGGCCTCTTCGCCGCGGCCCTCGCTGATGGCCAGCAGCAGCTTGAGCAGCTTTTCCTGCATG
>JANOZI010000855.1:0-2458 GCA_031429375.1 Acidobacteriota bacterium
GTCGCAGAAGTCCGAGGACCTGGCGCGAATCGGGTCAGGAAGCCCCTCGACTTCGCTCGGGGCAAGCTGGACCGATTTCCTCGGCGGGCGAAACGCCGCGTATCCCGAACGGGCGCTGGAGCGCGATCTCAAGAGTATTCCGCAGCGGCTGGCGGCAATGCGGCGCGACACGACGCCGCCGGAGAAACGGCTGGCGGACAACATGCTCGACTACAACCCGGCAGCGACCGAATCGCTCGTGCAGTTGATGTGGGGCGGGCTAATGCCCGGCCGGCCTGGCGGGCTGCTCAATGCGCGCCTCCGCTATTTCGATCCGGATCGGCGGCGCGCCGGTGTTCCTGAAGATGTCGCGGCGCTCGTGTCGAGTCTCTCCGACACCCGCGCCACCGTCACGCTGATCAACCTCAGTCGGTCGCAGGCTCGTACCGTGATCGTGCAGGGCGGCGGCTACGGCGAGCATCAACTGATCGGCGCGACGCGTGGCGGCCAGACCACTGCAATCAACCGGCCGCTGTTGACGGTGCGATTGGAGCCGGGTTGCGGCGAGCAGCTCGAATTGACGATGCGGCGATATGCTAACGTGCCGACGGTGATGCATCCGTGGCATCGCCACTAGTTCAGGCGGCGTTTGATTGGAGATCACACCATGCGCGTGCCATTGGCCCGGTTGTTGACCGTTGCGGTGCTCCTGCTTGCGCCGCACCTGCTGTTCTCGGCAGAGGAGCGGATTCGGGTCGTGGCCAACGACGCGGCGCGGCGCGTCGACGTCGTGATCGACCGCCAGCCGTTCACGTCGTACATCTATCCAACCAGCCTCAAGAAGCCGGTGCTGTATCCGCTGCGGACGGCACGCGGGACCACCGTCACGCGCGGGTTCCCGCTCGAACCGCGCGCCGGCGAGCGGGTCGATCACCCGCATCACGCCGGCTTGTGGTTCCAGCACGGCGACGTCAACGGCCTGGATTTCTGGAACAACTCGGTCGAGATCGGTCCCGATCGGGCCCCGAAGATGGGGACGATCCTGCATCGCCGTGTCGTCGACGCGAAGAGCGGCTCGGACCGCGGCGAGCTTGCCACCGAGAGCGACTGGATCGATCCCAAGGGCACCGTGCTGCTGCGCGAAGCCACGCGCTTCGTCTTCCGCGGCACGAAGGACATGCGCAGCATTGACCGCATCACGACGCTGACGGCCAACACCCGTGTCACCTTGCGCGACAACAAAGAAGGCGTGCTCGGCATGCGCGTCGTCCGCGCACTCGAGCAGCCGGCGGACAAGCCCGAAGTGTTCAGCGACGGGTCGGGTAAGCCGACTGCCGTGCCCAAGCTCGACAACACTGGCGTCACGGGGATCTACACCAGCAGCGAAGGGCTGAAGGGCGACGCCGTCTGGGGGACGCGCGGACGCTGGGTCACGCTGCAGGGGACGGTCGAGAAAGAACCGGTGACCTTGTTGATGCTCGACCATCCGAGCAATCCCGGGTTCCCCACCTACTGGCACGCGCGAGGCTACGGCCTGTTCGCGGCCAACCCGCTCGGACGGAAAGTCTTCGACGATAAACAGACTGAACTGGTGATCACGCTCGAGCCGAACCAGTCGATCACGTTCCGCCACCGGGTGCTGATTCTCAGCGGCGCGGTGACAACCGAGGCCGTCGAGGGCGAGTATCGCCGCTTCACCCAGTAGCCGCATCGTCGTCGCACTAGACAGCTGGCGTCGACATTGAGAAGTAGTTCGCCGACCGATTGACTGCTAATATCCACCTCCGGATGTCGCGAAAGCTGTTCGCCTGTGCCGCGATGTGCGTGGTCGCACAACTCAGCGCGGTTACGTACGGCGCGCGCGCCGCTCGACCCGCGAGCGCCGCAGCCCGGCGCGCGCCCTCGCCGCATCGCGCCCTGCTCGACCAGTACTGCGTCGGCTGTCACAACGAGCGAGCGAAGAGCGGCGGTCTCGCGCTCGACACGGTCGACGTCGACCACGTCGCGGCTGACGTGGCCGTCTGGGAAAAGGCCGTCCGCAAGCTGCGCGCGCGTGCCATGCCGCCGGCCGGCCGCGCGCGGCCGGATGACGAGGCCTACACCGCGTTCATCGATTACCTGGAGACGTCGCTGGACCTGGTCGCGGCGGCAGCGCCGAATCCGGGCCGCACCGAAACGTTCCATCGGTTGAACCGGAGCGAATACCAGAACGCGGTGCGCGATTTGCTCGCGGTCGAGATCGACGCGGCGTCGCTGCTGCCCGGTGATGATGCGAGCCACGGGTTCGACAACGTCAATGTCGGCGGGTTGTCACCCACGCTGCTCGACAGCTACGTGTCTGCGGCGCGAAAAGTCGCCCGCCTCGCGATCGGCAGCCCGCTGCGCGGCCCGGCGGAGCACACCGTCATCCTGCCCTTGGACCTGACGCAGAACGAGCAGGTGCACGAAGAGCTGCCGTTCGGCACGCGCGGCGGCACCA
>JANOZI010000856.1:0-6168 GCA_031429375.1 Acidobacteriota bacterium
CGAAAGGATCTTACCGATGCCGCCGTTGCCGGACATTCCAGATCAGCATCGCGGGCCGGCGACATTTCAAAGTTCAAAGGCAGGCGCTGAGGTCGAGCACGATGCTTCGTCTGAGAGTGCGAGGGATTCAACTACATCGGAGAGCGTGATCGCTATCGCGCCTGGTCGTTAGTGTTCGGAGTCGCTCAACAGAACGTCAATCGCTGTGCCAAGCGTGTGTAAGTCACGCTCCACGACGCGCCATACCAGACCGAGGTCGACACCGAAGTAATCGTGCGTGAGACGATCTCTCATCCCTGCGATCTGCTTCCACGGAATTTCAGGTCGGCGCGCTCTGGTTGTCTCAGAAATTCGCTTTGACTGCCTCGCCGACGATCTCCAGCTTTCTAATAACGGCATCCTGCCGCATTCGGTCGGCTAGGAATGCCGCTTCGCCAACTGCGGCGTAGCTCTTGATGTCGTTGATGGCATCTCGGATGTGCCCGAGATAAACACGCTCGTCCTTCACAGGGCTCGCGCTTCGGCAGTAATCCGCTGACGTATAGCTGGATGGATGCTCGCGTCAGTTAGAACGTCAACCTTGCGATGGAGAAGCTCCTCGAGCTCCTGTTCAAGGCCCACGAGGTCCAAGAGTGATCTGTCGTCTTGCATTTCGACCAGCAGATCAACGTCGCTATCGAGCCGATCTTCGCCTCGCGCGACCGAACCAAACACGCGAACGTTCCGCGCGCCGTGGCGGGCGGCGATGCGGAGGATCTCCTCGCGATTTCGTTCAATGGTCATGGCTGACGCTCAAATGGATTGTAGCGCTCGCATACGATGTCGGAACATGGTCGATGGGTGGAAATCCCACCCACGTGGCGAGGCTCAAGTACAAAACAGGTACAGTGAAAATCACGCACCTGTAACATCCTGACTATAAAAGATTTATTGTGGCGGAGAGGGTGGGATTCGAACCCACGTGCCCTTTCGGACAACACGCTTTCGAGGCGCGCCCGTTACGACCACTTCGGTACCTCTCCGCTCTGGTAGGACCGCGAACGTCGCCGGAACTTTCAATTATACCGGAGGCGGCGGCTTTCGTGGTCAAGCCGGCGCGACGCTCGCGCACACGGCGTTCGGTATCGAGGTGAGGCCGTTGCCGGCACCCGCGGAGGCTCCGATCGACGCTCCAGACCTGAGTGGTGTCGGACGCCTCACGCACGCCAGGGTCGGGCGCCGGCATTTTCCAGACCGGCGAGGCCTACCGGGATCTTGATAACACCTACGATCCCGGCGGGCGGCTCGGCCAGCTGGCGATTCGGTTCAACTGGTAACGGTCCTCGCAGGCTGTTGACTTTGGATCTTGGGTCCGTTCGGGTCAGATCAGCCGGCGATGAACTCGCCGTGAGCTTGCCCGGCACGAGCAGCGCGCGTCGAGTCGGCATCTTCCTTGCTTTGCTTGACGCCAAGGGATGCTATGCAGCGTGTAAACGAGAAGACGGTGGTGTTCCTGCCCTGGGACACCATCGAGGCCGAGGCGCAGCAGCAGATTTTGAACACGGCCGGGATGCCGTTCGTGTTCAAGCATGTCGCGGTCATGCCTGATTGCCACTACGGCAAAGGGGCGACGATCGGGACGGTACTGGCGACGAAGGGGGCGATCATCCCGGCGGCCGTTGGAGTGGATATTGGCTGCGGCATGATCGCGGTCCGAACCGGCTTGCGGCGCCCTGAGATTCCTGACGTCGCCAAGGTTCGGGCCGGCATCGAGCGCCGTATTCCGATGAGCGCCGGCAAGAACAATCCAAAGCTCACCGCCTCCGCCGCGATTCGGGTCCAGCAGTTGGAGGGTCTCGCGAAGGCCACGAAGGCCACTCCGGACCAGTACGACAGGAACTGGAAATTGGCGCTGGGCACACTCGGGGGCGGCAACCATTTCATCGAGCTGGCCGAGGATCGCGATGGCGCCGTGTGGTTGACCCTGCACTCCGGTTCACGCGGGGTCGGCAACAAGATCGGCATGCACTACATCAGGGTGGCCCAGGACCTCTGTAAGAAGATGGGCGTGCGGTTGCCCGATCGCGATCTGGCCTACCTGCCCGAGGAGCATCCGGCATTCAACGCGTACATGCGCGACCTGAACTGGGCGCAGCAGTTCGCCTTGCACAATCGCAACGAGATGATGGACCGCGTGCTGACCGAAGTGAGCTATGCCGTGTACGGCGAAGACGGTCATCAGTCCGCACTGGAAGTCCAGCGCATCAACTCACACCACAACTTCACGCAGCAAGAGCGCCATTTCGGTGACACCGCGTGGGTGACGCGCAAGGGTGCCATCGAGGCCCGCAAGAGCAACTGGGCGATGATTCCCGGCTCGATGGGAACCCGCAGCTACATCGTGGTCGGCAAAGAGAATCCCATGAGCTTCCACTCGGCCCCGCACGGCGCGGGCCGGCGCTATTCGAGGACGAAGGCGAGAGCACTCTTCAAAATGCAGGACTTGAGCGACGCGATGGAAGGGATCGAGTACCGGCACTCAAAGGAGCTGCTCGACGAGATCCCGGCGGCTTACAAAGATATCGACCAGGTCATGGAGAACGCGACAGACCTGGTAGAAGTGAAGTACATACTCAAGCAGTTCGTGAACATCAAAGGCGATTAGGGGATTAGACGGTTACTTCGAGACCAGCAGCGCTTCCGCCGATCGAGTTGAGGGCTTCGGGATCTCAGCTCACGCGATCTGATACTCCGGAGTGCTCATGATCAGATGCACGGTCAGCCGTAGCGCATCTTCCATGTAGGTCCTGGCACGATCGACGGTGTCGGTTCCGAGCTCCTTGGTCAGAAATGTGACCAGCGCATCCCTCGTGCCTTGCGCCGCCGGCACGCGGAGCAGTCGCCACAGCAGGTAATCCACCGCGTCCGCTGTCGTTTTCGCGCCGCTGTCGAATACCATCGCACTCAGATCGAGTTGCGCCGCGCGACGCGGCGTCGGGATGAGCTTGCGGGCCGCCTGCTGCCAGCCGACGTAGCCGGAGATGCGCGTGTTGAATCGCTCGTCACGCTCGAGCGCCACCATGTCGAACGCGCTCATGTTGGACGTATCGCTCACCGCGGTGGCCGCGCCAACATCGAGCCCATCGCGCAGGCGCTGGCCGAGCACGTTGTCGGTGCCGGCGTTGAAGTTCCAGTCGCGGAAGCCGGTCATGTCGGGGATCAGCACATCGCGCGCGACGTTGCCGCGCGCAATCAGCAGGCCCGGGGTGATCCACGCTCTGCCTCCGGCCCAACCCGCCACCGATGGCGGATTCAGCAGGTTCTGGCCCATCGCGATGGTCGCCTGATTGAAGTCGGGCACGCCCGGGACGGCGTCGGCGCCGAGCTGTTTCATCATCATCACCAGGTGTTCGACCGGGCCCTTGATGTGGCCGCCGTAGCTTGCCTGGCTGTAGAAGTCCTTCGACGAGAAGATCACGGTGAGCAGCGGCTTGATCTCGTAGTCGTGCTCGCGCAAGACCGCGCCAAGCTTGCGGCGCAGCTCCGGAGACATGTCGTCTCGCACCAGGAAGCGATAGATCTTTCCCGCGAGGTACTCGGCGGTCACCGGCTGCTCGAAGATGATCTTCAGGACGTCCACGCCATCGAAGTTCCCGGTCCGGCCGAGGAAGGTCTTCGCGCCGCCGTCGTGCTTCAGCGGATCGACCTTGAACGCGAGGTCGTCGAAGTACCACCCGGTGAAGGCCCGCGCGCACTCGCGGACGTCGCGCTCGGAGTAGTTGCCGACGCCCATGGTGAAGAGCTCCATCACCTCGCGGGCGAAGTTTTCGTTCGCGGCGCCCTTGACGTTGTACTGCGCGTCGAGGAAGTACAGCATCGCGGGGTTCTGGGCCACCTTGACGGCGAGCCCGCGCAGGTTGCCGGTCGCATCGTGCTCGAACAGCTCGATCTGCTGCAGCATCTTGCGGTAGTCGCGGACCTTGTTTTCGTGGGTCGCGAAGTGCCCGTGCCACAGCAGGGCCATCTTCTGCTCGACCGGGTGCGTCGTCTGCACCATCCGGTTCGCCCACCAATAGCCGACCCGCCGGGTTTCGAGCATCGTCGCGCGCAGCCAGTAGAAGAAGCGATCGGAGACGGGCTGCACCGGCCGGTTGCCGGACGGCTTGCCGGCAATGCCCATCGACACGCCGTCGCGCTCGGCGCGATCGGTCGCTTCGGGCCGGCTCTCCGGAAATCCGTTCAGCGTCGGATCCCACAGACCCGATTCCACGAATGGCTGCATTCGTGGATTGGGAATGCGCTCGTAGTGCACGAGCGAGCGGACCGCCGCGTCGAGACCGGCCTTGGCGAGCGCCTCGATCTCCGCCGGCGTGCCGCCGAACCCTGCGTGGGTCAGCAGATGCGCGGCGCGATCGTAGTTCCACTCGGCTGACGCGATCGGCGCCAGGTCGTCTTGCCACGCTGCCGGTCCCGGAGACCAGCCGATGCGATTGGCCATCGTCTCTCCCTTCCAGCCGCTACTATGCGCGGAACATCTTCAGCGTTTCGAACTTCTGCCCCAGCACGCTCGCGGCGTCGGCGCCGAGCCACCCGTCGATCATCGTGGCGTAGACCTGGCGGAAGTCGACGGTGTTCTCGAGGTTGTCGCCGAGCACCAGGTTGCTGAGGCTTGGCGCCTTGCCGTACAGCCCGCCCTTCACGGCATTGCCGATCACGAAGTTCACCTGCGCCGTGCCGTGATCGGTGCCCAGGCTGGTGTTCTCCGGCACGCGCCGCCCGAACTCGCTATAGACGTACATCGCCACGTCGTCCGCGCGGCCAATTCGCTGCATCTCGCGGAAGAAACCGTCGATGGCATCCGAGCAGTACTCGAGCTGCCGATCGTGCGGGGAGGCCTGGTTGACATGCGTGTCGAACAGGCTGCCGCGCAGCGGCACGTAGTACAGCCGGGTCGGAAAGTCGGCTTCGATCAGCGCCGCAACTTTATCGAGGTCGAGCAACCGCAGGTCGGGGTTGGCCTTGCGCTGGTACTGGGTCCAGGCCGCACGGACCACTTCAGATGCTTGCGCCGCGCTCTTCGTGACATCGAGCACGTAGCGATGAGCGTCACCAACCGGCGCCTGCGCGCCTACGCTGCCGACGGCAGCTCCGGCGCGGTCGCGCCGTAGCTCGCTGAAAGACGCGCGAGCGGAGGCGGACGCGACCAGCGCATCAACGACCGGCTTCTCCTGCGAGAACAGCGCGCGCTGAAACCGCATCGGGTCGATGAACACCAGCGGCACGTGCTTCTCGGCCTTCACGGCCAGTGTCTGGCTGTCGGAGATGTTGACGATCAGGTTGTCGCGCGACCCGGCCGGGTCGATTGCTGATGCGGTGCGGCCAATCCAGCCGTACTCGTTGCCGCTGTTGGGCGCGGCCGTATGCATGAACGACATCGACGTGAAGTGCGAGAACGACGGCTGGTCGTAGCCCACGCCCTGGACGATCGCCACTTTGCCTTCGTCGTAGAGGCGCTTCATCCCGCGCATCGACTTGTGCCAGCCGAGATGCGCGTCGATCTTCAGCAGGTCCTTTTCCTTGATGCCGATCGTGGGCCGATGCTTGTAGTACATCGGGTCGCCGTACGGCACGATCGTGTTGAGGCCGTCGTTGCCACCGAACCATTCGAAGACGACGAGAATCTTGCCGGAGGTGGCCGACGCCGACGCCCGGCTCGCCTGGGCCAGGACGTACGGGACCGGTCCCAGTCCTCCGTAGAGACCGAGCCCGAGACCACTGGCGCCGATTCGCAACATGTCGCGGCGCGAGACGCCGCAGCCGCTCAATGGATTCCTGATCGTCATGGCACCCGCCTCTCAACGGCGGGCCAAGGATACCACCGGCTGTCGCGGGCGGAATGCTCTGACGATAAGATGGGTGCTCATGCTTCTGCGACGCTTGGCCATCGTTGCTCTCGCGGTGATTGCGGTCGTCCCGGGGTCGCCCGTGCCGCCCACCGCAGCGCTGGCACAGTCGCCGAACCCTTGCGTTTCGGCATTGGCGGCCGAGGGCGCCACGGCGATGCGCACTCCGCCCGACCGCGCATCGAAGTACGGCCGCTTCGGCGCGGATACGCGGGACATTCGCGACCTGCTGCAACTGTCGTCGGCGGCTTCTCAGGCCCAGGCACGGTCGTCCGCAACCGCGACG
>JANOZI010000857.1:0-13645 GCA_031429375.1 Acidobacteriota bacterium
GTCACCGGAGCGAGCGCCGACACCCTGACCCAAGCCCGTGAATCAGATCCTCGAATCACACCGGTCGGCCGCGTTCTTCGGGCGACTGCCGCCGACGAGCTGCCGCAGCTGCTCAGCATTTTCGTCGGCGACATGAGTTTCGTCGGGCCGCGGGCGCTGATGCCGGAGGAAATCGAGACCGGCAGCAACGGCCGGGCGATTCCGATGCACAAGATTCCCGGATATGAAACGCGGATAACGGTGACGCCAGGACTAACCGGCCTGGCCCAGATTTATGCCGCTCGAGACATCCCGCGCCGCAGCAAGTTCCGCTACGACAAACTGTATGTCAGCCGCCAGGGGTTCTGGCTCGACGTCCGCTTGATTGTGCTGTCGTTCTGGATCAGCGTGCGCGGCGCCTGGGAAACGCGCGACCGAAAATTTTGAGAGCACCAGACGCGGCCAAATCTACCGAAGCCTTACCTTTTGTTTGGCCGCGCTAAGATAAGGGACCGGAAATGCAGCCCGAATCGCGAATCTTCGTCGCGGGCCACCGCGGCCTGGTCGGTTCAGCCGTGCTTCGGCGCCTCACGGCGCTGGGGTACGCGAACGTGCTGACGGCCACGCGCGATCAGCTCGACCTGCGCGACCAGGCAGCGGTCAGCTACTGGTTCCGCGCCAACCGGCCCGAGTACGTCTTCCTCGTCGCGGGAACCGTGGGCGGCATTCTGGCCAACTCGACGCGGCCGGCGGAATTCATCTACGACAACATGATGATCCACGCCACGGTCGTGCACTCGGCCCACCTGTTCGGGGCCAAAAAACTGCTCTACCTCGGCAGCTCCTGCATCTACCCGCGCGCGGCGGCCCAGCCGATGATCGAAGAGGCGCTGCTCACGGGCGCGCTCGAGCCGACCAACGAAGCCTACGCCGTCGCGAAGATCGCCGGCATCAAGTTGTGCCAGGCGTATCGCGCGCAGTACGGTTGTGACTTCATCTCGGCGATGCCGACCAACCTGTACGGGCCGAACGACAATTTCGACCTCGCCAGCTCGCACGTGCTGCCGGCCATGATCCGCAAGTTCCACGACGCCAAAGAAGAAGGACGCGCCGAGGTGACAATCTGGGGCACCGGCGCGCCGCGCCGCGAGTTCCTTCATGTCGACGACCTCGCCGATGCGTCGGTGTTCCTGATGCAGCGTTACAGCGACGCCCTGCATATCAACGTCGGCACCGGCGAAGACCAGCCGATTTCCGAGCTGGCCGAGATGGTCAGGCGTGTCGTTCATCCTGACGCAACCATCGTCTACGATCGCACCAAGCCGGACGGCATGCCGAAAAAACAGCTTGATGTAACGCGACTCCACCGCCTCGGCTGGCGCCACACGACGGCGCTGGCCGCCGGGATCCAGATGACGTATGACTGGTTCCTGGCCAACCATTCGGCCGCGCGCGGAGTGGCCCAGGGACATGGTGCCTGATGCCGTTGCGTGTCGCATTTGATCTGGACGGCACCGTCGCCGACATGTACTCGACGCTTCACCAGGAAGCGCTCAAGTTGTTCGGCCCGGAAACGCTGGCGAAGGCCGCCTACAAGAAACCAGTCGCGGTTGCCTCTGAAGCGCCAACGACAGTGCAGGGCAAAGAGGGCGAGACGCCGGCGCCCCGGGCGGAAGACACCGCCACGGCAATGGAGGAGCTGCACCTGACCGCGCGCCAGCAGATGCAGCTATGGGATCACGTCAAGAAGATCGAGAATTTCTGGACGATGCTGCCGGAGCTGGAACCGGGGATCATCGCCCGCATCGCGAAGGCGACGCTGGAGCGCCGGTGGGAAGTCATTTTCTTCACCACGCGGCCGTCAACCGCCGGCGAGATGACGCAGCTGCAGTCGCAGCGCTGGCTCGAGGCGCACGGCTTTCAGTACCCCAGCGTCTACGTCGTGCAGCGCTCGCGCGGGAAGATCGCCGATGCGCTGCAGCTGGATGCCTTCGTTGATGACCGCCCCGAGAATTGCCTGGATATTGCGGTGGAGTCGAGGGCCAAAGTGATTCTCGTGTGGCACGGCCACTTGAAGGATGTGCCGGCGGGCGCCAAGCGCCTCGGCGTGCGGCCGGTCTCCACCATCTCCGAGGCCGTGTCGTTGCTCGAACAGCTTGACGACGTCCGCAGCCAACCCAGTATCATGCGCACGCTCAAGCGCGCTCTCGGCAGAGACACCGACTAGAACAGGCCCGCTGTTTCAGTCGAGCAGGTCTCTCACGCGGTCCGGTTCCACAATCACGAAGTCATAGACCAGCGCGGCCTCGGCGGTCTGGAAGAAGCGCTGCCCCAGGTCGGCGTGAGCAGGATGGTTCAAGTACGCGCGTAAGTCGGCTTCGGAATCGAACTCGATGATGGCCGAGTACTCAAAGTGCTCGGCCATTTGTGTTTCATACGCCCGGCCGATCAGCAGCCGTTTGCCGATGCGAATGCGGCGGATCTCCGCAACGCCGGTAAACGCTGCGCGCATGGCGTCGAGGAGGGCTTGTCGGTCGGAATCGGCGAGGTCCGGAGGCGGACGGAACAGCACGACGTGCGCGATCATGGGGATCAGGGATCAGCAAATCAGGGATCAGGGTTACGATTTTTTCTTCGCGCGCGAGCGGATGGCCTGCTTGAAGCGACCCCACTTCGCTTTCTTCGCGTCCTTGTATTTCTGACGCGGGTCCTGATGTTCGCCGCCCGGGCGCCACTTGTCGTCGCGCTTGGCTTCGGTTCCCGTCAACTTCTTGTATTCTGCCTTCGGGATCCATTTTCGTTTTTCGACGCTTCCGTCGGCGGCAGCGCCCTTCGGTTTCCATTCGGGCCGATCGCTCGACTCGCTCGGGCTTTTCGGTTTCCACCCGAGCTTTTCACCTCGCTCAGGGCTTGAAGCCTTGAAGGCATGAGGGCTTGTCCGGCGTGAGTCGCTGGACTTCCACGCCGGACGGTCTCCGGCGCCCTTTGACTTCCATTCCGGGGTGACGGGCGCGCGCGAGTCGTCTCTACCCTTCCACGCGGGTCGATCGCCTGCGCCTTTGGGCTTCCAGGCGGGGCGATCAGTTGAAGCGCCCCTCGGCGTCCATTCCGGTTTCTCACCAGACGACTTGGGTTTCCATTCGGGCTTCGCGTTTCGCTCAGGGCTTGAGGGCTTATGGGCTTCCACCCCAGCGCGGCTGCCGCGCTTGGGGCCCGGGGCTTGCTTGCCCTCCGAAGCTTTGGCGTAGGAGGGAGGACTTGAAGAACGCGGCTTCCACTCGGGGCGCGCGGTGGGCTCGGCGCGCGCGGCCGGCGGCTTCGGGTTCGAAAAGTCCCTGGACTTCCACTTCGGACGCTCGCGCGAGGGCGTCTTGTCGCCGCCGTCCTGCCTCGGATCGCTGTAGCGCCCGCGTTCGCCGCGCACTTGCATGGCCTCGCGCGCGTCAATCCGCGACGGCCACAGCTTGCCGCTCTGGAACCACATCAGCTTCGCCGTCGGCTGCTTTTCCTTGAGCCGGTTGAAGGTCGGCATGATGTCGTCGAGCGCCCCGGCTCGAAAGGCCGTTGGTTGGTCGTCGACGATGATGGTCCAGTAGGCGTAACGGGGTGGCACAGCAAGTATCCTAACGTGTAATGGAACTGGTAGTCGCCCGCATCGACGAGCTGCGGCCGAGAATGACGGAGCACTTCGAGCAATGGGTCCGCCTTCGCCTTGACGCGGGTGAAACAAACCCTGAGGGCCAAGGCGACTCCGGGTCAAGGTCGCGATGTGCGGTCGCGATTTCGGGCGGGGCGACCGCGCTCGTTTTCCTCGGCGCGTTGAGAAACGCCGATGTGGACTGGAAGCGCATCACGCTGTTCTGGACGGACGAACGGGCGGTCGGGCCGGACGACCCGGAGTCGAATTACGGCATCGCCGAGCGCATGCTGCTCGGGCCGCTCGGCGCGAAAGCGCCACGCGCCATCCGCATGCCGGCCGACATGCCGCGCCTGGGCGAGGCGGCGCTCCGTTACGACAACATCCTGGCGCACGAGCTGCACAACGGCCCACTCGATCTCGCGCTGCTCGGGATCGGCGAAGACGGCCACATTGCCTCGCTCTTTCCCGGTCATCGCGCATTGCTGGACGATGACCTGCGTGTGGTGGCAGTCGAGGACGCACCCAAGCCGCCCCCGCGCCGGCTGTCGCTCACCCTGCCCTTCCTCCGGCAGACCAGGAAGATCTGGATTATTGCCATTGGTCCGCGGAAGCTCGCCGTCCTGAATGCTGCTATGGAACGCACGCGGCATGACACGCCACTCGATCTCCTGATGCACCAGGCCAAAGACGTGACGGTCTATACGGACCAGGTCATACATCGAACCTGACGCTGCGCCGATCCCTGATCCCTGATCGCCCTACATCCGTTTAAGCTTTTCCACCAGCGTGGTCCGCTTCAACGACAGGAGGCGGGCGGCGGCGCCCTTGTTGTTCCCGGTCCGCGCCAGGGCGCGTTCGATCAGGCTCTTCTCGATCTGCAAGACGATGGCGGGCAGGTCGACGCCTTCCGCGGGAAGGTCCAGCGGCGGCGTGACCACTTCCGTGATGGCCTGAACATCGGGCGGAAGATCGCTTGCCTCGATCTGCGTGCGCGCGCCGATCAGGGCCAGCGCGCGCTCGATGGCGTTCTCCAACTGTCGAACGTTGCCGGGCCAGGGGAAACCCATGAGACGTCGCATGGCCTCCTGGGCAACCGTGATCGGGGATCGGGGCTCACGGGCCGGCGCACCACGGGTTCGCTGATCCTTCACCTCTGAGCCCTGCTCGCGCGCGTATTTCTCCAGGAAGCGCTGCACCAGCAGAGGAATGTCCTCCGGCCGCTCGCGCAGCGGCGTCAGGTGGACCGCGATGACGTTCAGGCGATAGTAGAGATCCTCCCGGAACGTTCCCTCCTTCACCATCTTCAACAGGTCGGCGTTGGTGGCGGCGACGATGCGGACGTCGACTTTGATCGTGCGCGTGTCGCCGATGCGCTCGAACTCGCGCTCCTGCAGCACGCGCAGCAACTTCATCTGCAGCGCCATCGGCATCGTCCCCACTTCATCGAGGAAGAGGGTGCCGCCGTCGGCCTGCTCCAGACGGCCCTGCCGCATCGCCACCGCGCCGGTGAACGCGCCGCGGGCGTGGCCGAACAGCTCGGCATCGAGCAGCGTCTCGGGAATCGCGCTGACGTTGAGCGCCACGAACCGCTGCCGATGCCTGGTGCCGGTCTGATGGATCGCCCGCGCCACCATTTCCTTGCCGGTCCCGGTTTCGCCGGTGATCAAAATCGTGGCGGTGGTGGGCGCCACGGTTTCGATCAACTGAAAGAGCGCGCGCATCGGCGCGCTCTTGCCGACCATCGAGCCGAGGCCGAACCGTTCATCGAGCTGCTGATGCAAGTAGGCGTTCTCGCTCTGCAGCCGCCGCTGCTCGAGCGCGGACGTCAGCACGTGCATCAACTCGTCGAACTGAAACGGCTTGGCGATGAAGTCGGCGGCGCCACGCTTGATCGCATCGACGGCGTCTTTCACCGTGCCGTAGCCGGTGACCACGATCGCAACAATGCCCGGGTAGCGCGTGAGGGCGGCGTCGATGACCTGCCGCCCGTCAACGCCCGGCAAGCGAAGGTCCGACACGATTACGTCGAAGGCAAAAACCTCGAGCGCCTTGAGGGCGGCTTCGCCGGACGCGGCTTCAACGACTTCGAAGCCGGCGTCGATCAAACGTTCGGCAACCACGCTGCGAAGCGACTCTTCGTCATCAACCAGCAGAAGATGTCGTTTTGAATCAGTCATTTACAGTTTCGTCAGGCTCGTCAGGTTCGACTGGTTCGTCAGGTTCGCCATCGAGCGTGTCAAGACTTTGACGGGGTTCAGAAGAAGTGTCAAGGCTGCACGCCTAATCCCACGGTGACAGCCTCCGATACTCCTTGTGAGGAGAATCCCGTGGAACGGCAAACAGTCAGCATCATGAAGGCCTGCGAGATGGTCGGCGTCAGCAGGCGAACCATCTACAACTGGATCGCAGCCAACAAGGTCGAGTACCTGCGGACGGCCGGCGGCAGTATTCGCATTTTCGTCGACACGCTCTGGCGCGAGCCGGACGGGACGAAGCATCCCACGAGCCCCAACGCGGCCGCGTAGGCACCCGATCCGGGAGGTCCTGCGAGACATGGCTACGCTCGATTCCAAAGAGCTGTTGCACCGGCTCAATAATCAGCTCGGCGTGATCCTGGCGCACGCCGAGTTAATCGAGACCAAGGCGCAGGACGCGGCGCAGAAAGCTCGCGCGTCGCAAGTGGTGAGTGCCGCGCTCCAGGCCATGGCCGTTTCCCGGGAGCTGCGAGAGACGGTCGTCGAAAAATAACGTTTTCTCGCACCTGACCCCGGCAAAGGCCGAGCTAACCTCCACAGCAACCTCGTCCACGCTTTCCAACCCTCTGAAGGTCAGATCCGTGCGTGAGCCACGTACGGTTTTGTAATCTCCCGTCCTAAAACGAAATCGTCAGTCAATGTCTTGACACTCTTCCTGCCCCATCGCCAAAACATTGGCGCAAAAAAGTATTCCCCCAATGCGCGGTTTTGAACAGGAACAGGTGCGAAGACTCGTGTAAATACAAGACTTGTCAGTCACTTAGGCGTTACGCCCCAACCTCATGCACGGGGTATCCCAGCGTTATACAAGGCTGGCATCCTCGTTGCCTTAGGGGATGCAACGGAGAAAATGATGAACCGCATGACCGACGAAGCGAACCCACGCGTAGAAGCCGGCCTCCCCTTTGTGGAGGCACTGGCGCGCCGCATGGCCGCAACCATGCCTCACTCCATCGATCTCAGCGATCTTGTGCAGGACGGCGTGATCGGGCTGATTGATGCGGCACACCGCTTCGATGATTCGCGTGGCATCAAGTTCGAGACCTTTGCCGAGCGGCGCATCCGCGGCGCGATGATCGACGCGTTGCGCAAGGACGCCTGGCCGCGCGGCGTCCGGCGCGTGCGACGCGAGCTCGAAGCGGCGCGTGAGAAGCTGCGCGCGTCGCTCGGCCACGAACCCTCACTCGCCGACCTGGCCCAGGAGATCGGCTCCGACGAAAAGCGCCTCGGCAAGACCATCGTCCGCATCAATACGATTGAATCGACGTCGCCGTTCTCGAGCGCCGAGAACGTGGACGAGTCGCAGCTGCCGGCCGTGATGGTGCCGGCGGAACCCGAGCGGCCCGACCTGCAGTACGAGCGTGACGAAGTGAGAGAGCGCGTGCGCGTCGCGGTTGCGACGCTGCCGGCGAGAGAACAGCGCGTGATCGCGCTCTACTACTACAACGAAGTGACGATGAAGGACATCGGCGCGGAACTGGGCGTCAACGAATCCCGCGTCTCGCAGCTGCATGCCCGGGCGATCCGGCGGCTGCGTGAAGCGTTCGGCGCCGAGGTCACGCCGGTCGCCGCATCCAGGGTGCTGCGAAGCGCGATGGCGGCGTTCGAAGCGAAGCCGAAGATGGCGAAGGCCTCGCTACCCCAGTCGGACACCCGCGTGGCGCACGCCGCGCACCAGCGCGCCGCGCTGGTCCTGGTCGTCGACAAGGGACCGGAGGCGCCCACCTTCGCGCGTGGCGCTTCCACCTTCGCGCAAGTCACTTCCACCTTCGCGCAAGGCGCTTCGGCGGACAAGTCGGCGGACAAGCCGGATCAGGACAACGTGTCGCGGGCGGCGCGGAGCAAGTCGCCGAGCCTGAAGGGCTTGGAGAGCCAGCGGCACGCCGTCTCGTCGAGAAAGCGTTCGGCGTCGGTGCCGGCCACATCGCCCGTCACGAAGATCACGCGGCGGGCCAGCGCCGGCGTCGCCGCCGCCATCGCGCGGTAGAACTGCATGCCGTCGATGCGCGGCATCTTCAGGTCGCAGACGATCAGATCGTAATTGGCTTCGGTGAGGCGGGTCAGCCCCTCCTCACCGTCGCCCGCGCGGTCCACTTCGAAGCCGGCATCCTGCAGCGCTTCGGCGACCGCGACCGCCAGAGCCGGCTCGTCTTCCACGACCAAGACCCGCAATCCTTTGAACGCCTCGAGCGACACCGGCTGCTGCGCCTCGCGGGCGGCCGGCGCGTTCAGGTGCTGACCCGAGACCGGCAGCTCGACGAAGAACGACGCGCCTTCATCCTTCTTCGACGTGAGCCAGATGCGGCCGCTGTGTTCCTGCACGATGGCGTAGGCGACGGTGAGCCCCAGGCCGGTGCCCTTGCCGACCTCCTTCGTCGTAAAGAACGGATCGAAGATCCGGCCCTGCGCATCCTCCGGCACCCCCGGCCCATCGTCATTGACCTCGAGCACCGCCGATGATCGATCGGCGTCGTGCGAGGTCCGCAGCACGATGGTGCCGCGGCCGTTGGCCGCAAGGCACGCCTGCTCGGCGTTGATCAACAGGTTCAACAGCACCTGCTTGATCTGGTGTCCGTCGGCAAACACTTCCGGCAGCCCGCTCGCAAGCGCCTCGACCACCGCGATGTTGGTCACGCGCTGCTCGTAGGCGCGCAGCGCGAGGGTTTCGCGCACCACCTGGTTCAGGTCGACCATCGCACGCGTGGTCTGGCGCTTCCTGGCAAACGTCAGCAGGTTGCGGACGATGCGGGCGGCGCGTTCGGACTCGCTCAGGATGACCTCGAGACCGCGCTTGGTCTTGTCGTCGAGCTCGGGCCGCTCCGACAGCCGCTCGGCCCACGACAGGATCGTGGCGAGCGGGTTGTTGAGCTCGTGCGCGACGCCTGAAATGGTCTGGCCCAACGCGGCCATCTTCTCGGCCTGCAGCAGCTGGTAGCGGCCATCACGCGATTGATCGTCGCGCTTCTTGCGCTCGCTCACGTCGCGAACCAGCGCCTCGATCCGCAACGACGCGGGGTCTGCCGCCGGCACGCCATCGGACTCGGGATACGACGCGGTGGCGGTGACTTCAATCCAGATCGGAGTGCCGTCGGCCTTGCGAAGACGCAGCAGATGATCCGCAACCGCGCCTTGCTTGTCGAGTTCGGTCAGCAACGACGTGCGCGCTTGCGGGTCGACAAAGCGCGACGGCTCGAACGGCTGAACCAAGTGCTCGGCGGCCTCCGGCGGGTAGCCGAAGATTTGTTTCAGGCAGGGATTGGCGGCAAGCGTCGTGGCGCTCGTCGCCCCGAGGAAGCCCATGTAGAGCCCTTCGGGAACGGACTGGAACAGTCGCGCGAACGCTGCGGCGCGCTCGTCCACCGTTACTTCTTGGGAGGCTGCGGCGTAGGCGTCCGGCCGGCGGCGTTACCGGGCGACCATCGTTTCTCGATGGCGGATCGAATCGACACGACGTCCGCGCCGGACGAATAGAGCTGCATCGCCTCGCGCGCGACGTCGACGCAGATGGTGCAGCCGAAGCCGTGCGTGTCCCACTCGAGCACGTTGCCCCTGGCGTCGCGGCGCGCCACGAAACACGACTCGTTGGCCGAGTGGCCCTGGCTGCCGCAGCCGCAGTAGCAAGGCACGTACTTCAGAATTTCGGGATGCTGCGCCGCGAAGTCGTAGGTCGCGCGCACCACGTCCATCGGGCGGACGGGCGCGAACCCGACGTTGGGCAAGGGCGGCACGGATTTCCTGGTAGAAGCCGGCTTGACGGCCGGAGGGCTCGAGGGCTTGGCAGTGGCACCCTGGCCCTTCGATGTTTGTCCCGCCGACCTGTCCGCCGTAGCTTCAGCGGAGGCGGAAGCCTTGGCGGAGGCGGAAGCAGCAATAGCTACCGTGGCCGCGAGGGCCAGCCCGGCCAATCCGAGTACAAATGTCACAGATTTGCCCTTGGTGTTCATCCCCCTAATTTAACCGATCAGCGGAGTGGCCGCTCCGCCTTACCGCATTGACCGAGGTGGGGGGCGAGGACTAGGCTCAGCTGTCAGCTCATGAAGATTTTTGGCCGCCAGGATTTTCTCCTGATCGCTGCGCTGACGACGGCACTGATTATCGTGTTTTCGTCGTCGATTTCGCGCCTGTTCGATTGGGCCAGAGAGACCGAGCGGCAGACCGGCCTCACGCTCATGCCGGCGCTCGTGTTGTTGCTGGCCGTCTACTGCATTCATCAGTTCCGCCGGCGCAATGAAATGCAGGCGCAAGCCGACGCCGCGCAGGTGTCGACCCGCGAAGTCCAGCATCGCGCCGAGGATCTCGAGCGGCTGATCCAGTTTGGCCAGAGCCTTGGCAACGCGCTGGACTTCGACTCGATCCGCGTGTCGATCGGCCAGCACCTGCCGGCGCTGGCGGGCACCGATCGAGTCTGGGTGCTGGTGCGGCAAGGCACGCAGTGGGAGTCGTTGTCGGACAACACGCGCGGCGAGGATGCGCGGCAGTGGAGCGACCTGGCCGAGCAGCTGATGGTCAACGGTCCCGACGCCGCGCCGGGCCAGCTCACCGATCGCGCGATCGGATTTCCGCTGATCGCCGGCGGCACGCCGATGGGCGTCCTTGGGATTCGCCCTGAAGGCGGCATGCTGGCGTCGGACCGGCGCCGGATCATCGACGCGGCCGCCATGCTATTGGCGGTGTCGATCAAGAACACGCAGTTGTTCCGCGACGTGAAAGAGAACAGCGTCCGCGACGCGCTCACCGGCTGCTTTACTCGCGGGCACTCTCTCGACGTCGTCGACGCGGAACTGCGGCGCGCGCGCCGCAGCCAGATGCCGGTGTCGCTGATCATGTTCGACCTCGATGCCTTCAAGGACGTGAACGATCGCCACGGCCACTTGTGCGGCGACGCCGTGCTGGCCGAGGTGGGCAAGCGCATGAAGGACGTGCTGCGCGGGTCCGACTTGAGGTGCCGCTACGGCGGCGACGAGTTCCTGGTGCTGCTGCCCGAAACCCCGCTCCACGGCGCGCGCCGGGTCGCCGACACGTTGCGGCGCGAAATTGCCGAACGACCCGTGCCGTGGTCGGGCGAAGGCGTCACGGTGACCGCCAGCTTCGGCCTGGCGCAGACGATGCCCGGCGAGATTAACGCGCAGGCCGTGATCGCGCGCGCCGACCAGGCGCTGTATCGAGCGAAGGACGACGGACGAAACTGCGTTCGCATTGCCGCCGAAACGGCGACGCTCGTCGCGGACAATCGTGTCGGGTAATCAGGCGAGCTTCCTCCCCCTGGTTTCCGGAATTCCGATCCACAACGCAGCCGCGATCAAGAACGCGATCGCCGTGACGGTGAACGCAACACCAAAGCCGCGTGACTGCGCCAGGCTGCCGATCACGAACGGGGCGGCGGCGCTCAGCAGGCGGCCGCTGTTGTAGGTGACGCCGAGCGCAGTGGCACGGATCGCGGTTGGGAAAAGCTCTGATGCGACCGCGCCGAAGCCGCTGAAGTACCCGCCCCCAAAAAACGCCACGAATGGACCGAGCACGAGCAGCACCGCCGGCTGCCGCGTCGCGCCGTACGCCCAGGCAAGCAAGGCGGCCATGACCAGGTACGTGACGTATGTCGGCTTCCGTCCGTACGTATCACTGATGAACCCGAACGACACGTAGCCGAACCACAGCCCGACCTGCATGGCGATAATAAACATCGCCATGTATTCGGTACTGAGGCCGATACCGCCTTGAGCGGCGGGAAGTGAGAGGTAAGAGGGCACCCACAGGCTCATCCCCCAATACGCGAACATCGTCGCGGCGTTCATCAGCGTCAGAAACACGACGACGGTCCAGGGAATTTTGACGGGCTGCGGGCTCCCGGCTCCGGGCTCCGAAGTTCGCGCGCCGGGCCCAGTCCGCAGGTTCGTCCACAACTCAGGTTCTTTCACGCTTCGACGGATCCAGAACGTAAGGAAGGCGGGCAGGATGCCGACAAAAAACACCGTCCGCCAGCCGAACCGCGGCAGCACGATGGCGACGACGACGGCGGCGAGGCCGTAACCGATCGCCCAGCAGCTTTGGACAATGCCGAGCGCCTTGCCACGATGCTTCTCGGGCCAGGTTTCGCTAACCAGGGCGGCGCCGCTGGCCCACTCCCCGCCAAAGCCGAGGCCGAGCAGAATGCGGAACAGGGCCAGTTGCCAGACGTTTTGCGCCAGGCCACAGGCGAAGGTGAAAACCGAATAGATCAGAATGCTGAGCGACAGGGCGCGGGTGCGACCAAGCTTGTCTGCGACAACGCCGAACACCATACCGCCCACAGCGGAGGCCGCCAGGGTCAACGAGGCCAACTGGCCCCCCACCGCGAGGGTCAGGCCCAGGTCCTTCACCACGGCCGGCAGAATCAGGGCATAGAGCATCACGTCGAAGGCGTCGAGGAGCCAGCCCATAGAAGCAGCCAGAAGCGCCTTTCGCGCTGCCGGTGAGGCCTCATGCCAGAACGTTAACATTTGCAATAATTCTCTATTTGACTAATATTTCAGAATGATCGACGAAATAGATGGCTCAATACTGGCGATTCTTCAGTACAACGCGCGTACCAGCCAAGCTGAGCTTTCGAAAGCCGTCGGTCTCGCTCCATCTGCAGTTCTCGAACGGCTGAGGAAGCTCGAAGCGAAGGGCATTATCAGGGATTACGTCGCGTTAATCGACCCCCACGTTGTCGATCGAGGCTTGCTGGCTTTTGTGGCGGTACGGACCTCCGAGCACGGGCCGGATATGCCTTCGGCGATCGAGCTCGGCAAAATCCCCGAAGTCCTCGAAGTGCATCACGTCGCCGGCGACGACTGTTACCTGTTGAAAGTGCGCACCCGCGACGCCGAGCACCTCGGCCAGTTGTTGCGGCAGCAGATCGCGCCGACTCCAAACGTGATCTCGACGCGGACGACGATCGTGCTCGAAACTGTGAAGGAAGACCCGCGGATCGCGATTCCGAAAGACAAGATGTTACAGGAGCACGCGGCACAGAGAGAGACCGTCGAGCCGTGAACCTCGCGTATCTCGCTTTCGTGACGGTGTGCGTGGTCTGGGGCACCACGTATCTTGCCATCAGCGTCGCGCTTGAAACGGTTCCAGTGCTCCTCGTCGCGGGATTGCGCTGGATGGCGGCCGGCATCCTGCTGAGCGGGATCGTGCTGGCCAGCGGCCGCCGCCTGCCGCCGCGCCGCATGTGGGGCCCTCTCGTTCTGCTCGGCTTCCTGATGAACATCGTCGGCAACGGCTTTGTGGTCTGGGCGCAGCAGTACGTGCCGAGCGGGCTGACCGCGGTGCTGATTGCGATTACGCCGTTCTGGTCGGCGCTCGTCGAGCGGCTGTTGCCCAATGGCGACCGCTTCTCGCGCAGGGCGCTTGCGGGGCTGACGATTGGCTTCGCCGGCATCGTCGTCCTGGTCTGGCCCTCGATGACGCAGGGCGGCGCGAGCGGCCGCGCGTTCGTGCTGGGCGTGGTCGCGATCCAGATCGCGTGCATCGGGTGGGTGATCGGCACCTCGTATGCGAAGCGTCACGAGCTCGGCGACGATCCGTTTCCGTCTGCGGCGCTGCAGATGGTGTTCAGCGGCATCATGCTGCTGACGCTGGCGACCATTCGGGGCGATTGGAGTGAATTGACGTTCACGCCGCGGACGCTGGCGGCCATGGCGTACCTCGCAATTGCCGGATCGCTCGTCGCCTACTCCGCGTACATCTACGCGATTCAGCATCTGCCGCTGTCTACCGTGTCGCTCTACGCGTACATCAATCCGAT
>JANOZI010000858.1:0-5290 GCA_031429375.1 Acidobacteriota bacterium
TGTTGGCGACCTGCGCCTGCGACGGCGCAATCGCGAGGATGACGGCCAGGACTGCCGCCAGGACAACGAACAGCTTCGAGATGGAAATCTGGGTCATCGCGCTTCGGTTTTCAGTCGAGAAAAGCGTGTGGACGTCGGGGGACGAGGATGGGGTGACGAGCGTCGATCCCATTGATAGTATGCGCTCACACCACCTTACTCTTCAAGACTGTTTGTCGATCCGCCGGACGGGTATTATCGCCGGTCCATACGACAACCACGAACCGCGAAACGGCGCCCCGCGAGAGCGTGCTCGCGGTGCTCGACATGACTGCCTGGATCAGCGTGCTCGGATTGCTGGACGAATGTCCCATCCTGCCCGCGGCGTTGACAGCCGTGCTCGAACGCCGCACGGCGCCTGTCAGCCTGGCCGAAGTGGTCGCGGAACCAATCGTCTGCATCGACGTCTTATCCACTACACCCTTGGTGTTGACAGTCGACACCAGGACTGGATAGTGTCGACAGCCGACACCATGACCCGAACCCCCGATCTGCTGCCCGGCACGCTCGACCTGCTCATTCTGCGTACGCTGCAGAAAGATGCGCTGCACGGTTGGGCTGTCTCCGAACGCATCCAGGAGCTATCGCGGGACGTGCTGCAAATCAACCAGGGCTCGCTCTACCCGGCCCTGCATCGCCTCGAACACCAGGGTTGGATCGAAGCCGAATGGGCGGTCTCGGAGCTCGGCCGGCGCGCGAAATACTATCGGCTCACCACGACCGGGCGGAAGCAGCTGGCGGTCGAGACCCGCGAGTGGGAGCGCATGTCCCACGCCATCGGCCGCGTCATCAAGCTGGCATAGACACCATGGGCTTTCGCGACATCACGCTCCGCCTGCGCGCCCTGGTCGCTCCCACGCGAGCCGAACGCGATCTGCACGACGAGCTCGCGTTCCACGTCGAGCGCGAAGCGAAGAAGCTGATCGACGACGGCGTTCCGGCCGGCGAGGCCCGCGTCAGGGCGCACGCGCGCTTCGGATCCGTGACCGTCGCCGCCGACCAATGCCGCGACGAGCGCGGCACCGCGTTCATCGACAACACCGTCGGCGACATCCAGTACGCCCTGCGCACCTTCAGGCGGGCGCCGCTGACCTCGTTCACGATCGTCGTCACGGTCGCGATCGGCCTCGGTGTGGTGGCCGTGCTCTTCACCATCCTGAACACGTTCCTGTTCCGCGCCGATCAGGTCCCGGACGTCACCGCGATGTACGCCATCGAGCGCCCGCGGCTTGCCAACGGCGACCGCTCGCCCTTTACGCGTCCGCGTTTCGAAGCGTTGCGAACGGAAACCAGCGTCTTTGCCGGCACCTATGCTGCGCTGCCCGACATCGACCTGCGCGTCGACGGCCGGATGATGGCGGTCACGCTTGTCTCCGGGAATTTCTTCCAGGTTGTAGGGGTCAATGCCGTGATGGGACGCACTTTGAGTCCAGCGGATGACCGGCGGGCGGGCGGCAATCCGGTGGTCGTGCTGAGCGACAAGGGCTGGGATCGCCGCTTCAAGCGCGATCCGAGCGTGCTGGGGCGGACCGTGCTCGTCAGCGGCGCGCCCTTCGAGATCGTCGGCGTCATGCCGGCCGGTTTCCGCGGCCTCGAAGTGAGCGCGCCAGACTTCTGGGCGCCGTTGTCGCAGCTCGCGCAGTTCCGTCCCGGCCATCGCGGCGACGAAGACAGCGTCGGCGTGGAAATCATCGGCCGGCTGAAACGAGGCGTGTCGAGGGAGAACGCTCGGGCGCAGGTGTCGGCGTGGGACTCGAACCAATCAGGCGCCGCCGTCGATCGCCGGGCGACGAACATCGAGCTCGTGCCCCGGCGCGGCACGCTTCCGCAACCGATGGAAGCCGTCGCCGTCTTTACACCGTTGTTTGTCGCGTTCGGACTGATCCTGATGATCGGTTGCGCCAACGTCGCCAATCTGCTGCTCGCGCGCGGCATGGCACGACAGCGCGAGATCGGCATGCGCCTCTCGCTCGGCGCTTCCCGGCGCCGTATCGTCCGCCAGTTGATGACCGAGAACTTCCTGCTCGCGATGGCGGCCGCGGTCGGCGGCTACCTGATCTCCAGGCTGGCACTCGAAGGCACGGTCTATTGGGTGATGCGCTCGATGCCCGTCGACCTCGGCGACGTCAATTTCAACGTCCCTGCCGCCGACTGGCGCGTGGCGGTGTTTCTGATCCTGTCGGCGACCACGGCAACGGCGCTCTTTGCCTTGATGCCGGCGCTGCAGGCGACGCGAATCGACCCGGTGCGGACGATGAGGGGCGAATTGGTGAAGGACTCGCGTCCCGGACGCGCCCGCAACGCGTTGATTGGCGTGCAGGTGTTCGCGTCGGCGCTCCTGCTGATCTGCGCCGCCATCTTCCTGCGCAGTGCGATCGCCTCGTCGCGCTTCGATCCCGGCCTCCGTACGGCCGACACCGTGATCATCGACCTCATCAATGAGCCCAAGCGAGCCGCGATGCTCCAGGCGATCGCGGCCGAAGCGACGATTACGGCGTATGCGGCCGTCCGTCCAGGCCTGTTGAGCCAGCCGCGCAACGCGTTTGCCGACACCAGCGCCGGCAAGACCCCGGTGGCGTACAAATTCGTCTCGGGCGCGTATTTCGATGTGTTCGATATTCCCATCGTGCGCGGGCGTTCGTTTACGGCGGCCGAGCGCGAGGAACATCCAGTGGTCATCGTGTCGGAGTCGGTCGCGCGCGCCCTCTGGCCGAATCGCGACGGCGTGGGCGAAACGTTCCGGCTCGAGGAGGATCTGACTGCGGCGACGCGGCCGAAAGATGAACCGCCGCCGCCGCCGCGCATGGTCACGGTGGTCGGCGTCTCGCGGGACGTTCCGGGCTTCCGGTTCAGCGACATCAAGGATGCGGGAATGTTTGTGCCGACCAGCCTCGATATGCCGCACACGTCGGTCGCGGCGCGGGTCAAAGGCGATCCCGACCTGGCCCGGCAAACGCTGATCGAACATCTCACCAGGATCGATCCGAACATGGGCATGATCGTGACCATGCGGACCGTGGCGAGACTCGAGACGTTTTTCCTGCGGATCGCCTTCTGGGTCTCGGTGGTGCTCGGCGGGCTGGCGCTGTTGCTGACAGTGTCGGGGCTGTTCAGCGTGCTGTCGTACATCGTGGAGCAGCGCACCAGGGAGATTGGCGTGCGGATGGCGCTCGGCGCCTCGTCACAACAGGTCACGCAATTGATACTGGCGCAGACCACGCGGCCTGTGATGTACGGGTTGCTGGCCGGCGCCGGCCTCGCCGCCACGCTCGCGACCGTGTTGCTCGCCACGCCATTTGGCGCCTTCATCTCGGCGATCGTGCACGTCACCGATCCGGTGGCGTATGCGGCGAGCGTGCTCTTGATCATCGCGGCCTGCTTGGTCGCCGCCTCGATTCCCGCCACGCGCGCGGCCCGCCTCGATCCGATGCAGACGCTCAGGCAGGACTGATCGCATCGGCTGCGCGCCGTGCTTCGCTCCTGGCGACGAAGCGGTTTCATGGTTGAGCTCCAATCAGCGGCGCGAATTGAAGCCGGGATGATTGGTCATCGAAACACGCAAGCCAAGCTCGTCTTGCCCCGAGTATTGTCGAACAACACGGCTCACGGCTGCGGCTACTATTGGACGAGTGATGGCAAAGTATCTGGTTACCGCTGTCTTCACCCTCGTGTTGTGCGCTCCGCCGGCCGCGGCCGCCACGCTCCCCGCCGGCTTCACCGAAACCCTCGTGACCGGCGGCTTGACCAACCCGACCGCGATGACGTTCGCACCGGACGGCCGGCTCTTCGTCTGCCAGCAGGGCGGCCAGTTGCGCGTGATCCAGAACGGCGCGCTGCTGCCGACACCCTTCGTGGCGCTGACCGTGAACTCACTCGGCGAACGCGGGCTGCTCGGCGTGGCCCTCGACCCGAACTTCACTGTCAACCAGTACGTCTACCTCTATTACACGGCCACGACACCGGCGATTCACAACCGCATCAGCCGCTTCACGGCGAACGGCAATGTCGCGGCTGGCGGCGAAGTAGTGCTGCTCGAACTGGACAACCTGAACGCGACCAATCACAACGGCGGGGGCATCCATTTCGCCCTCGATGGCACGCTGATCGCGGGCGTCGGCGAGAACGCGGTCCCCGCGAACGCGCAGACCACTTCCAACCTCCTCGGCAAGATGCTCCGCATCAATGCCGACGGCACCATCCCGACCGACAATCCGTTTTACAGCACGGCCACCGGCAACAACCGGGCGATTTGGGTACTCGGCCTGCGCAATCCGTACACCTTTGCCATTCAACCAGGCACGGGACGGATGTTCATCAACGATGTCGGCCAGTCCGCGTTCGAGGAGATCAACGACGGTATCGCCGGGTCGAACTACGGGTGGCCGACCGTGGAGGGACCAAGCAGCAACCCGAGCTTTCGCGCGCCGCTCTACTCCTACGGCCACGGGACAGGCCCGTTTCTCGGCTGTGCGATTACGGGGGGCACCTTCTACAACCCCGGCACCGGCCAGTTTCCCTCCAGCTACGCCGGCGATTATTTCTTCGCCGACCTGTGCGGCGGCTGGATCAACCGGTATGACGTCGGCACCGGTGGTGTCACGACCTTTGCCAGCGGAATTTCGAGTCCGGTTGATCTGAAGGTGGGCCCCGACGGCAGCCTCTACTACCTCGCGCGCGGCATCGGCAGCGTCTACAGGGTGTCGTTCAACAACTTCACGGACGCCACGCTGACGGCCGGCGCCAGCGTCGTTCGCGCGGTTCACGTCACCGAATTGCGCCTGCGGATCAACGCGCAGCGGACGCGGTTCGGGCTACCGGCATTTTCGTGGACCGACCCCTCGCTTGGCGCGGGTACGGTCGTTCGCGCGGCCCACGTGGCGGAGTTGCGGACTGCACTGCAGGACGCGTATGGGGCAGCCGGACGAGGCGCGCCGGGGTTTACCGAGCCGACACTGGTGCCGCAGTCGTCGGTGATCAAGGCCGTCCACATCATCGAGTTGCGCGAGGCGGTCTTCGCGCTGGAGGGTCCCTGAGCGCAATTGCCACTTGCCAGTTAACAGTGGTCCGCAGGCAGAGCCTTGCCACGCGCGAGGGCAGGACTGGCAGCCGGACAGCGCGTCGACGCGACGAGAGGTTGGTTTGAGAAAAACCGGTGAGCTTACGTAGCGCTTCATGAGGATGCGCTGCAACACCGGATGATTCTTCGTGCGCGCCTGCGACCGCCGTCCGCCGAGCGGACGGTAGGCGAGCA
>JANOZI010000859.1:0-3066 GCA_031429375.1 Acidobacteriota bacterium
CCAACCGGCCGATCTCGGCTTTTAACGTGCCGATCACGATCCGCGATCCAGGTGTTGACGGCGTAATCGGCAATGCCGACGACGGCCCTGGCATCCCGGGCTTCAATCTGAGCGCGGCGGCGCTGGCGTTGCCGGTCGTCAACACCCGGACCAATCTTCCCGGGTTGAGCGAGTTCCACACGCTCGAATACAGCGCGACCAAGCGCAGCTCCGGCGCATGGTCGCTCTCGGCGTCGGGCTCGCTTCGCCTCAATCGCGACAACGACAACGGCTACTTCGGCAACAACCTGCGCGCGGTGCAGGCCCCGAGCACGCCGAACGACTTCATCAATACCGACGAGGGCCGGTACGACTTCTCGACCTGGACGTTCAAGCTGAACGGCTCGTATCGCGCCATGTGGAACATCATGTTGACCCCGGCGCTGCGCGTTCAATCCGGGCAGCCCTTCGGACGCACGTTCAACGCCGGCGCCGTCAATGGAATCAATTACGGCAGCCAGCGCATCCTCGCCGAGCCCATCACCTCGCGGACGCAGGACAACATTGTGATCCTCGACCTCCGGACGGAGAAGGGCTTCAAGACCATCAAGGGCTCGACCCTTTCGGTGTTGTTCGACCTTTACAACATCGGCAACTCCGACGCGGCCTCGAACATCGGTTGGGGCAGCGGTTCGGCGTTCATGCTCCCGTCGACGATCATCGGACCGCGCATCGCCCGGTTCGGCCTGAAGTACGATTGGTAGGGTGATCGTTCGGAACGTAAAGAAAAGTCCGAGTCTGACAATCACGGCCGGGATGTGGCGAACACGCCATCTCCCGGCCGTCGTCTTTTTGTCGCTGATCGTCGCGGCCTGTGGCGGAGCGCGGACGCCGGTCTCGGACATTCGGCTCGACGGCGTCGCGCCCGACATCGCCGCAGCCGTCCGCACGGCGCAGGCGGCCGTCGTGGCGGATGCGCGTTCGGCTGACAAGTGGCTGACCCTGGGCATGGCCTGCGAAGCAAACGGATTGTTCGCAGATGCCGGGCGCGCCTACGAGCAGGCGACGTCGCGCGACGATCGCCACGCGCGGGCGTGGTACCGGCTGGCGGTCGTTCGCAGCCGGCTTGGTTTGCCCGCCGATGCCTTCGCCGCGCTGGACCGCGCCGTCGCCCTCGACGGGTCATATGCCCCGGCCCATTGGCGCCGCGGGTTGTGGCTGCTCGACGCCGCAAAAGATGACGAGGCCCGCGCGGCGTTCGAAAAGGCGACGACGCTCGACCCGTCGAGCCCGGGAGGCTGGGTCGGCCTTGCGAGGGTCGCGCTCCACAAGCGCGAAGACGCGAAAGCGGTAGAAGCGCTCGAGGGTTACCTGTCGCAGCACCCTGGCGATCGCTACGCGTTGCGCCTGCTGGGCACCGCGTATCAGCGCCTGGGGCGTTCGGAGGAAGCCGACTATGCGTTGGCCGTCGGCTCCGCCGGCGAGCCGGTTTGGCCCGATCCGTGGAGCGATCAGCTGGCGGAGTTCCGCGTCGGTTTCGCGCAGGCCCTGAAAACGGCGACCGCGCTGGTGTTGAATAACCAGTACGACGCCGCCATTCCGGCGCTCGAACGGCTCCATCGTGAGCAGCCGGAGGACGTGTCGTTGATGCATCAACTCGGCCTCACCTACGTGGCCGCGGGGCGGTCGTCCGACGGCGTCGCGCTGCTCGAACAGGCCCTCACACGCGACCCGGACAATCTGGAGAGCCACCTTCGGCTGGCCACGGCGTACATCAACCTGAATGACCACGCGCGCGCGCTCGCCCACGCGGAGCGCGCGGTCGCCCTCAGTCCAGAACTGGGTCGCGCGCACGTCGCCGCGGGAATGGCGCTGTGGCGAGGCGGCCGTCCGCTCGAGGCGTTCGGCGCGTTCGAGCGGGCCGTGCGCTACGACCCGGTCACGCTCGACCCGCATTTGTGGATGGGTTCGATCCTGCTGGAGCTCGGACGCCCGGGTGAAGCGATGAATCATTTCTCGTACGCGGCGGGCAGGAACCCCACGCTTGCCGACGCGTTCATCGGCATTGGCCTCGTCCACGTCCAACGGCGCGAGTGGGACGACGCCGATGCGGCGCTGCAGCGTGCCGAGCGGCTTGGCGCCGATAACCCGAGACTCGCGCCGGCCCGGGCCAGACTCGACGCCGCGCGGGGCGGCCGGCCGTGAACGAATTTGAACAAATGCATCACACGGAAACACGGAAACACAGAAGCACGGAAAAGATTTTTTCTTTTGATAACAGTGTTCTGTGTTTCTGTGCTTCTGAGTTTCTGTGTAAGGCATTTGTGTTGATCGGTTCGCTCTCTCTAGTCGCCTGCAACGCGCCGGCGCCGGAGCGCAACGCCGCTGCACCCGCTGCGCCCGCTGGCCCCGCGTGGTTCGAGGACGTCGCGGCCGCGCGCGGCATCACGTGGCTGCATCGCTCGGGCCACGGCGAACGCTTCCTGTTACCGGAAATCATGGGCGGTGGCGCCGCGCTCTTCGACATGGACGCCGACGGCGATCTCGACCTCTACCTGGTCCAGAGCGGCAGCGTGCTCGATGGCGGCCAGAAAGATCCGTCCAACCGCCTGTATCGCAATCGTGGCGACGCCTCGTTCGAAGACGCCACCGCCGGCAGCGGCACCGATGTCGGCGGTTACGGCATGGGCGCGGCCTCGGGCGACTACGACAACGACGGCGATGCCGATCTGTATGTCACCAACGCCGGCCCGAATGCCTTGCTCCGCAACGACGGCCAGGGCCGCTTCACCGACGCCACCGCCGGCGCCGGCGTCGCCGGCAAGGGCTGGAGTACGAGCGCCGCGTTTGTGGACTACGACACCGACGGCGACCTCGATCTGTTCGTGCTGCGCTACATCAACTGGGCGGTCGCGGCCGAGCTGCCGTGCTTCAGCCTGATGGGCAACCCCGACTACTGCAGCCCGCGCAATTACGACGCGCCGCTCTCCAGCGTGTTGTATCGCAACAACGGCAATGGCACGTTCACGGACGTATCGCAGGCCGCGGGCCTGCACGCGGCCTTCGGCAACGGCCTCGGCATCGTCG
>JANOZI010000860.1:0-3621 GCA_031429375.1 Acidobacteriota bacterium
AGCGGCCGTCCGACAGCACCATGAAGCTCGCCTTACCGAAGCTGCGGATGCTGACGATCCGCCCGGCCGTGGTCGTCTCGACCCGTGGCGCTTCCAGCTGTTCGGCGGGTGTGTCGTGGTGCGCCTCGACGAGGTCGCTCACCGAATGGGTGGTGTCGAACTTGTTCGGGTACGCGGCAAAACCGAGGCGGATGATCGCCTCCAGGTTTGTCTTGCGCTGCTCGCTCTGGACGACTTCACTACTCATGCTTAATCGACGAGAATCCCGTCCTCTTTCAAGCGCCGGTAAACGCCGTCGAGCACGCCGTTCACGAACTTCGCGGCTTCATCGCCGCTGTAGGCGCGGGCCAGCTCGATCGCCTCGCTGATCACGACGCGCGGCGGGCTGTCGCGGTGCGCCAGCATTTCCTGCACGGCGAGACGCATGACCAGCCGATCGATCGTCGCCATCCGCTCGATGCGCCAGTTCTTGGCCGCGTCGCCAATCCGCTCGTCGAGCGCAGCCTTGCCGGTCATCGCGCCTTGCACGAGGGCGATGACGAAGGCATGCTCGCCTTCACCCGGGTCATTCACTTCGGGCGGACCGGCATGGTGCAACACACCCAGGGCCTGCTGTGGCGTCAGCCCGCCGACCTCGCATTCATACAACGCCTGCAACGCGGCGGCGCGCGCCCGATGACGCCCGGCCCATCGGTCGCCGTGTCCTCCGACGCCAGAGGCGTCTCCGTGTTGCCGGAACGCATTCATGTCCGGCCGTCCCCGACGCGGGCGAACAGCCGGGCCATTTCGAGCGCGGCCTCGGCGGCCTCGCGCCCCTTGTTGGCCGGCCCCGGTGCGGCGCGCTCGAGCGCTTCTTCGGCGGAGTTGGTGGTCAGCACACCGAACGACATCGGCACACCCGTCATCGACGACGCCGCGGTGATGCCGTGCGCGCATGCGGCCGCGATGTACTCGAAATGCGGCGTGGCGCCGCGAATCAGGCAGCCCAGGCACACCACCGCCGCCACGCGGCCGGTTTCCGCAACCCGTTGCGCGGCCATCGGGATTTCAAACGCGCCGGGCACACGCAACAGCTCGACCTCGTCGTCCGCCACGCCCGCCTCCGCGAGCGCACCCTGGGCGCCTTCGAGCAGCCGCTCGGTAATGAAGTCGTTGAAACGGGCCACGACGATCGCGATGCGCATCACTTGCCCTGCCACTCGGCCTTGCGCTTTTCGAGGAACGCCTTGGTGCCTTCACGCATATCCGCGGACGCGGCGATTGTGCCGAAGAGCGAGGTCTCCAGGAACTCGCCTGATGCGAACGAGGTGTCGAGTCCCTGGTTGACGGCATCCAGGATGTAGCGCACGGCGATCGGCGCTTTCGACGCGAACGTCTGCGCCAGCTTTTTGGCTTCGGCGAGCAAATCAGCGGCCGGCACCACGCGATTGACAAGACCAATCTCGAACGCGCGTTGCGCGCTGACCATGTCGCCGTTCAGCAGGATTTCGAGTGCAATGCCCTTGCCGACCAGCCGCGGCAACCGCTGGCTGCCGGCATACCCGGGGATGATCCCGAGGTTGATCTCCGGTTGCCCAAAGCGGGCGGTGTCGGCGGCCAGCCGGATCGTGCACGCCATCGCCAGCTCGCACCCGCCGCCGAGTGCGAAGCCGTTCACCGCGGCAATCACGGGCTTGCCGAGGTTCTCGATGCCGTCGAGCACGGCCTGGCCCCGGCGCGCGTGCTCCTTGCCTTCGATCGGCGAGAGCGCCGCCAGCTCGTTGATGTCTGCGCCGGCCACAAACGATTTCTCGCCGGCGCCGGTCAACACGATCGCGCGCACGCCGTCATCCGCCTTCAGCTCCGCCATGACGCTCGCCAGTTCCGAGAGCGTCTGCGAGTTCAGCGCGTTCAGGACTTTGGGTCGGTTGAGAGTGACGATGGCCACCGCGCCATCACGTTCGAGCAGGAGGTTTTCAAAGGTCATGAGAGAGCCCCGAAGGCGGGCGCGCGTCAGCCCGCGACGGACCTCTCATGATACTCCACGCTCCCGCCGCGCCAATCGCGGCCAGCGCGCCGACCGCGTCGTTGGCGAGATCTCGCAGCTCCGGTGTGCGGCCGGGGACGTAGATCTGGTGAAATTCATCGGTCACTCCGTACAACGTGGCAATCAGCCACGCGACGGTCATCACGCCGACGGTCACTCCGGCCCGCTTGCCGCCGGCCAGCGCGCGCAACGTGACCACCGCCAGCCCGCCGTAGCACGCCATGTGGAGCACCGTATCGGAGAACCAGGAGCCGACCGGCCCCGGGATGACGCTGAGAGAGGAGGCGTAGAAGATGGCCGCCATGTAGACCACGACCGGAGCCCACAGAAGAAAAGGGTCTGACCGCCTGGCGAATGTCATGAGGGCGTCGGGCCCCTTATAAGGGAAAGATCCGCATCACCCAGCCGAGGGCGAGACCCGTCGCGATGAACGCGCCCCACAATCTCAGGCCGAGCAGGACCTGCTCGCGAGCCGTGTCTTTGGCGATCGTGGCAAGAATGGTCGCCACAAACATCGCAAACAGGATCATCAGCCCGAAGTGACTGGTCATTTCCGTCCCAGCCTCACGTCGTAGGCGTCGATCATCACCAGCATGTTCAGCAGTCCCGACACGATCAGAAAGGTGTTGCCGTACTCGTAGGACCCGGCGGTGACGACGCCTTTTCCCAATCCTATGGCTGATGCGACCAGCTTCGGCACGCCGATACCGGTTTGCGCCAATGCCGCCAGCCCGACCAGCGGATCGCTGAACATGTATGGAAAGAGCCGTCCCTCGAGCCACAGGCCGATGGCAAACATGACGGGAAGGGCAATGAGGAAAATTAACCCCTTCTGCCGCCGTCCTTGCATCAGATGACCTGCGCCGGGCACGAGCCACGACACAATGCAAACGACTGCGGGGGGCACGGCAGCGAGTTTACCTCAGGTCTTTTGCGGCCACGGCGGCGAGCAGCACGCCGGTGGTCGCGCCCAGAGGCACGCCGAGTAGCGCGCGGACGCCATTGGTCGCGTCCCAGGCGCCAAGAGCGGCGGCCGCTACAGAAACGAGCGTCGGCAACGCCGCGGCGACGAGTACAACAATCGCCACGCGCGGCTGGATCAGAATCGGGATGCCGCGGCTCTTTCGGATTGCCGCCCATGCTGCCATCCCGATCACCGCGCTTGCGTACAAGCCGGTACACCTCGAGCACACCGGAAACTGCCATCGGCCCCAATAAAACGACCGCTCAGGCAGTTGATGGCACACCACCGAGCCGGCCGCATAAACAAAAACGCCGATATATCGCAGGATTTCAGCCAAGTTCACCTACTTTTACCACTCTCAACCACTTTTCGTGACCGCTTGTGAAATTTGGAACTTGCCAAACACCCCCTCCGTCTAACACCATTTGAAGACTGAACACTGTTTAGGTCTTCAACGCATCACTTAAAAACCCATGGGAACCAAAGAACGCCAGGACCGTGAACGCCAGGCCGTCACGGCCTCGATCCTCGACGCCGCCCGTCAGCTCTTCCTCGTCGAAGGCTACGCCAACGTCTCCATCAGAAAGATCGCCGAGCGCATCGAATACAGCCCCGCGGCGATTTACAGCTA
>JANOZI010000861.1:0-4261 GCA_031429375.1 Acidobacteriota bacterium
GGGTCACATTCCGGCGTGCCGGCGCGGGCCCCGCCGCACTGGCCCTGCGCGAGCGCGGCGGCCGGGCGCATGGCCACGGCCATGCCCAGCGCCTGCAACAGTTGCCGGCGCGAAATTCGGCCGCGGTCGTAAGCGTTGAACAGGGTTGAAACCGCGTGACTCATGGGCCAGTCCTCAGGGAATCCGCCAGAGCGGGATTACCGAGCCAGAGTATGTGAGCGAGCGCCGGGTTTGGCAAGGCCCTCCCGGAGGGGGTTGCGCGTAGCAGGCTGCTGAAAAAGGGGTACCCATGACGCCCTGAACGAGGTTTGCCAGAAGCCCTCGCTGATCACGATCCGCCTGGCCATTTGCGCTTCGTCTTCGGGATTGAACGTGCGGCCGGCGATCGGCTTGACGCCGAGCACGTCGAAGATACCCGCGGTCACCCATTGCCGCGACACCGTTTCGGGATTGCGCGAGGGTGACATCGCTAATGCTACGAACGTAGCATATGGCTACGTATCGAGCATGTCAACTGTTGGGGAGGCAAGGGGTTGCGTGGCCGGCCGTCGCTGGCGCGCCGCCCGCAGATCGTCTTCTTTCTTCATGCGCGCACGGCGTTTGATGACCGCCCGGTCCATCGAGGACACCGGCCAGCGGGGCTTGGGGGTCAAGGCGCGGGCCGCCGCTTTCGAGGCAGGCGCGCCATCGATGAGCAGCGTTTCCGGTTGTTTGTACGTGCCTAACACCAGGTCCGCGAGCGGGAGGCCGAAGAAGCCGGCGATGTTCATGTTGCACTGATAGTTGGCGTGGTGGCCCTGGTGGAAGCCGTACATCTTGTGCCAGACCTTGCCGAAGATCGGACCGTCGATCTTGCGCCGCCACCACTGCTCGTACGGTGTGTGGTGGAGCACATGGAGGGTCTCGTACAGGAAGTGGGCGATCGCCAGCGCCGTGTAGCCGGCAATCAGGATCGGAAATTGAGGAAACGAAAAGACCGTGACCGCAAAGAACGGCGTCCAGAACGCAAAGAACAGCAGTAGCGCATACGGCGGGAACGTCGCCGAGTCATCATGATCGACGTCGACAATCGGATAGGCGCTGCGAACCGCGTGGTCGCGATCATCGAAGCGGATCGACGTCAGTTTGTGATGCGCACGGTGGCTGTAGCACAGCTTGGCGAGAAACTTCACGCTGTCGATATGCAGCAGATAGCGGTGGAAGAAGTACTCGCCGAAACAGAACACCAGGTTGCAGGCCAGGCAGGTCAGCGCGATCCCGGCGAAGCCTGACGACAGTTGTTGTTCCCACGTCCGCGGGAAGACGAATCGCAGGAACGCGAACAGCGCCACCAGGTGCGCGGCGATAAAGAGGGCGAATAGCAGCGGTGCTGCGGGGTTGCGAGTGCGACTCTCGAATGAGAGGAAGTTGAGCGTCACGCGTGGGGTGGTCGGCTTTGGCAATCGTTTGGTCGGCCAGGGCCGCACGCAAACTTTTACTATGGCGTTGCATGACGAATTTGTCAAAGGATCATGTGACGCGCGCATGAGGCCGAGACCGGAGGTCCCCGAGGACATCGAAGAGCACCGCGACCATGGCTGGCGGCGCGAAGCGACGCGGCAGGTGGAAACCGCTGTCGAAGCTGAGCGGTTCATCGAGCAGGCCGGCTTTGCCGCGTGCCTCACGGATTCCCGTCGTCCCGGCCCCTCCCTTTACATGGCGGTGTGCGGCCGGCGCGACGCCGTGCTGCCGCGCAATGTCCAGAAGGATTCCGAGACGTCGCTCACGTGGGTGCTGAAGGATGAGCTGGTGCGCCGCGGCAAGGTTTATTACGCGAAGCTCGCCCGCGGCAAGACGATGTTCCTGGCGCCGCGGATGATCCCGCACTTCCACGCGATCTGGGGCATGCGTCGCGCGGAAGAAAATCAGCGCCTCAGCCGGAACGCCCAGGCGATTCTGAAAGTGCTTCGGCGGGAATGGGAGATGAGCACCGGCGACTTGCGAGAGGAATCGGGCGTGACCGAACGCGCGTCCTTCACGAAAGGCGTCGACGAGCTTCAAGCGGCGATGATCGTCATGCCGGGTGAAGTGTATTACCAGCCGAAGTTCACCTACATCTGGACGCTTGCCGTCGGACGGTTCCCCGATGCGCTGCGACAGCGCGTGACACGCGAGACCGCCCGGCGTGAAATCGCGCGGTGCTTCCTGACCGGAGCGGGCATGACGTTCCCGGGCGAGCTGGCGCGCGTGACCGGCCTGTCGAGGCCCGAAGCCGGACTCGGCAATCGCGCGCTGGTAGCCGAAGGCTTCGCGACCATGCCCGCGCCGGGAACGTATCGCCTTTTGCCCGTGTTTCGCGGCGAATAACATGGTGTTCGCAGGGCACCCCTTAAAGGGGTGCCCTGCCAAAAGGACGAGTCGAAGGGTCAATCCTGCAGGCTGAAGCGCACCGTGACGTTCATGAATACCTCGACGGCATCGCCGTTCAGCAGCGTCGGGGAGAAGCGCCATTGCCGCACCGCCTCGACTGCGGCCCTGGCAAAATCCGGATGGGCGTTGGCGCCGATCACGCGAACCGACGACACGCGGCCATCAACGCCGATCAGCGCGCCCAATGGCACGATGCCTTCGGCGCCGGCGTCGCGCATCGCCTGGGGATAGATGGGCCTGACATCCTCGAGCTTCATGGGCGGGCGGATGTTGCCGCCGATCCGCACCGGCCCGCGGGCGGGCGCCGCGCCGGTCGGCCGTTGCTCGGTCACGGTAATCGTTTCCTGGAGCGTGCCGACCTGCAGCGTGATCGTCTGCGTCCACTGACGCGCCTCCTCCAGCCGCAGGTCCTGGTTGAGCGACGTGAAGCCGGCCAGCGTCGAGGCCAGCCGGTATCGGCCAGGCGCGATGATGCCGAGATTGAATCGCCCGTCGCGGTCGGTCGTCGCGGCCGTGCGCTCGCCGGCGTTGTCTTCAAGCGTCAACGCGACGCCCGGCAGCACGGCACCGGTCATGTCGTACAAGATGCCGGTGAGCGGCATCGGGCCGACTTGTTCGTTCGCGCGGAAGCTCGCCGCCGACAGGGCCACGCCGACGATCACCGTGACGACGAGCGCGACTGCGCGCGGGGTGGGGCGCTTGCGCGCGATAGTGGAATTCAACATGGCCGTAATCCTCCATTCCAGCGTTGACGGTCGAGCAATCGGCAGCACCGCCGCGGCGGCGGCGGCGGGCCGGCAGGTGCGAGCGATGTCCAGCAGGTGGGTCGCGTATTCCGCGGCCGGCACGCCGGCCTCGAGCACCGCGTCGTCGCACGCCTGCTCGCTTTCACGGCGCAGGCGCGCGCAGCCGATCCAGAACAGCGGACTGAACCAGAACACCGCGCGCACGATTTCGGCGGCGATCTGAATGGCCCAATCGTGCCGCGCGACGTGCGCCAGCTCGTGGCTGAGAACAATGCGGAGGCGCGCCACGGGCCACGATTCGCAGTGATCGGGCAGCAGCACGCACGGGCGGCGCCATCCCCACGTGCCAACCATGCCCGGAAGATCCGTGGCGAGCATGACAACCGTGCGCCGCACGCCGAGACGGACCGCCAGTTGATCGCGGAGTGCGAGCCAGTCCGGATCGCCGACCGGCCGGGCCCGTGCGGTCAATCGGACCAAGCGAGCGGCGCTCCGCACCATCATCAGCACGCTCGTCGCGAAGCCTGCCGCCCAGACGAAGACGGCCATAGCTCCGAAAGAAGCCGGCAGCGAACGGCTCGCCGCTCGTGGGGCCGCTCGAGCAGCCTTGCCGGCATCGCGGATCCGCGGCGGAGTGGTGTTCTGCGTTGCCCGAATGGGCGAATCGGTGAGCGCTTCGGTCTGCTGTGGAAAATCCCAGGCGGGCAGCGCCCGGCCGAGCGGCGCGACGGCCATCGCGGCGAAGATGCCCGCGGCCAGCACCCAGTGTCGCAGTGACGCCGAGCGATGCCGCAAGGCGAGCGTGACCACCAGGGCGGCGAGCACCACCACCGACGCGCGCAGGCCGAGGTCGACGATCATCATCGGGCACCCTTGCGCGCCGAGGCGATCAATTCGGCGATGCGATCCAGTTCTTCGTCGGATAACCGCGCGACATCGCTGCCCAGCAGCGTCGTCACCACCTTGGCGTGCGAGCCGTCGAAGAACGTGTCGACCAGATGTTTGAGGGCCGAGCGGCGGGCGGCATGGCGCGGCACGCTCGGCAGGTACACGAAGCGCAGGCCCTCCTCTTCGTGCCGGACGTGGCCCTTCTCTTCGAGCACGCG
>JANOZI010000862.1:0-4037 GCA_031429375.1 Acidobacteriota bacterium
CGACGACCGGCATCGCCTGGCCGGTGACCATAAGGGCAGCGGGATCGAAGGGCGCGGCCATCAGCGAGCCGCTGCGCAGGTAGACCAGGTGACCAGTCGGGACGTATCGCGCACTGCAGCCGTAGCGATGTATGGTGCGGCGCTCACCGGTGTCGAGCGAGACGACGGCCGTCTCGGCTTCCTCGAACGATGCCGACCTCGCGTGCGCAATCGTGAACAGGACGGAGCGGCCGTCCGGCAGCACCTCCGGCCATCGATGAGTGCGCTCGCCCTTCGCGAAATCAAGGGTGGTCGCCGGCAGGGGATGCCGCCCGTCGGCGCTCACCCTGACCAGGCCCGACGCGGGTGTCGGCGCAAACACGATCTCGTTGCGGCAACTCCAGGACGCGCCGCGGCATTCGGCACCCGCCTCGCAGATGTCGAGAGGGACGCCGCCCGCGGCCGGCACTTTCCGGAGCCATCCGTCCGCGAAGTACCCAATCCACCGGCTGTCGGGAGAGAAGAACGGCGACGTTGCGCCTTCGGTCCGCGGCAGGAGGACAACCTCGCGCCGATCGATCCGGCGGATGGCGAGGACGCTGGTCGCGCCGTCCCGGGCGATGTACGTGACCGTGCGGCCGTCCGGCGAGATCGCAAATGGACAAGACGGCGCGAGTGCGAGTGGCGGGCCGGGTGACAGCGACAGGGACAACATCAGCGGCGATGCGCTGACGTGGACCTCCGGACCCCGATTCAAGGCCGGCGGTGAGATCGCGGTGTCGCGGATGCAGGTGACCTCAGCGACGAACCGATATCCGCGCCGCGGCACCGTGGCGATGTAGCGATGGTCTTTCGCGTCTTCGCCGAGGGCCTTTCTCAACAGGAAGATCTGCTGACTGAGGTTGGCTTCCTCGACAATGGCATCCGGCCAGACGCGGCGCATCAACTCGTCTTTGTCGACGACCCGCCCGGCCTCCTGCACCAGAGCCGCGAGGATGTCAAAAGCCTTGACTGTTACGGCCACCGCCTCGCCTTCACGAAGGAGCCGGCGCGAGCCGATGTCGACCTGAAATCGACCGAACGCGTAGGTGGGGCTGGGCATTGAACCTAATTGAGAGATTTTGAGGGCCGGCTTGAGGACAACCGGCCCGTACTTGCGGGATTCTACGCCGGTCGCGTTACCAACCAGGAGGAGAAACGATGGCTGTTTACATGGTCGAACGAGAGCTGCCAGGCATCACCCACGAGGCGCTGGCTGGCGCACAGCGGGCGGCAATCGCCGGCGCACAGAAGTCGACAACGGATGGCACACCGGTCCGGTACATCCGAAGCACGTTCGTGCCGGGTGAGGCGCGCTGCATGTGCCTGTTCGAAGCGAAGTCGCCGGACGCCGTACGTGACGTCAACGAGGCGGCGGGTCTGCCGTTCACCCGCATCGTCGAAGCGATGGACCTGACGCCGAATTGAGCGAGATTCAGCCAGGTCAAGCGCGCTGCGTCGGGGTCTGACCCCGACGCAGCTATCGCTTGCTTAGGGCGTCAACTCAAGTTCATCCGCTTCAGTAAGTCGGCAAATCCAGGATGCGAGCGGAGGGTGGCGAACAGGAACGAACCCTTGATCCCGTAGACGCCCCCGGCCCGCTGTTCGATCGCCTGCTCCAATAACTGAATCGCTTTGTCTCGCTCGCCCAGGCCGGTATAGATGTACGCGAGGTGGTACGGTGAGACGTATCGATGCCGCGACAGGTCCTCCAATCGTTGCAGTACCGCGCGAGCGTCCCCCACCCTGTCGACCAGCGCATAGGCCTGCCCAAGCTGCGCCAGCGTCATCGTGTCACTCTCAGACACCGCGACCGCCTTCTGTAATTCCGCGACACCCTCATCGCGCAAGCCCTTCCGCAGCAACGCCCATCCTAGAGTCGAATGGCCCATCGGAAAATCGGGCTCGAGCTCGATCAGCCGCTTCGCCGCTCGCAGGGCCTCATCATCTCGTCCCGCCCGGAGCAAGGTGGTCACAAGATCGGAAGCGACCACGGCGGCCAGCGGGTCCAGCTCCTGGGCCTTCGTCTGCGCGGCGATGGCCTCGTCATAGCGCTCGAGCGCCGACAACCTCAAGCCGTATGACGCGTAGGTCTCCGCGCTGCTGGGATTCAGGTCGATCGCCCGCTTGAAGGCGCGCTCAGCGCCGATCCAATCGAAGTCGGCCACAAAACTGAGCAGGCCCAGCACGCTATGCGCCTCGGGGACCCGGTCGTTGAGTTCGAAGGCCTTGGCGATCGCCTCCTTGGCCTTGGCATGGGCCTCGGCGGGCCGCAGCGCCGTAGACCCATAGCCCATCCCCAGGATTACATAGCTCTGCGCGATGCCCGCGTACGCCCGCGCGTAGTTCGGGTCGAGCTCGATTGCCTGGCGGAAAAACTCGAGACTCTTCCGGATCCCTTCCTGAGTGAACCGGTAGTAGCAGTGTCGCCCCTGCAGATAGAGATGGTAGGCGTCAACGTCGCTCGTCGGTTCCTTCGCAAGCCTGGCCTTCTCGGCTGGAGACAGCTCGGCTTTCAACGCGGCGGCGATCTGCAACGCGACGTCGCTCTGGATTGCGAAAATATCGGTGAGCTCGCGATCGTAGGTCTCGACCCAGAGGTGCTCGTCCGTCTCGGCGTCGATGAGCTGCGCGACGATCCGAACCCGATTCCCCGCCCGGCGCACGCTGCCTTCGAGCAGCGTACCCACGCCAAGTTTCGCCCCGATCTCGCGGAGACCCTGCTCCCGGTTCTTGAACGCCATCACCGAGGTGCGCGAGATCACCTTGAGGGCGCTAATCCTTGACAGCTGTGCGATGACGTCCTCGGTGATCCCGTCTGTGAAGTACTCGTTCTCCGGATCCGCACTGAGGTTGAGAAACGGCAAGACGGCGATCGACCGCGACCGCGCCGGCAGCGACGGTGACGTGGTCAGCGCATCGGCGAACGCCGCCGCTGATGCGAACCGGTCGGCCGGAATCTTGGCGAGCGCCTTCATCAGGGCTTGCTCGACGACATCGGGAACCGCGTCCCGAAGGCGCCGCACCGAGGGCACCGGATCGGCCAGCCGCTTCGTAATCACCGACTGTGGAGTAGGGCCTGTATATGGCGGCTCACCGGCAAACATCTCGTAGACGACGCAGCTCAACGCATAGACGTCGGCGCGACCATCGACCGGCCCTCCCGACATCTGCTCGGGCGCCATATAGAGCGGTGTGCCGACAACCATTCCGGTTTCGGTCAGCCCTGTGCCGTCGGCGGCGCTGATTGCGCTCGCGATCCCGAAGTCAGCGACGGCCGCCCGGCCGCCGCTGAGCAGAATGTTCTCGGGCTTGATGTCGCGGTGGACGACTCCTCGGCCGTGCGCATAGCTGAGAGCCTCAGCGACGTCACGCGCAATCTGCACGGTGTCGGCGATTGGCAACTGTCGCTCTCGCCCGAGCCGGCCGCGAAGGGACTCGCCCTCGATGTGCGGCATGACGTAAAAGAGCAAGCCGTCGGCCTCACCGGAATCGAACAGCGGCACGATGTTGGGATGCTGCAGGCGCGCCACGGTCCGGATCTCGCGGATGAACCGATCAGTGCCAATCGACCCGGCGAGCTCGGGCCGGAGTACTTTAATCGCGACCTGACGTCCGTGCCTGACGTCGTGAGCCAGGAAGACGACGCCCATTGCGCCGCTACCCAGTTCGCGCTCGAGACGATAGCGGCTGACGAGAGCGCTGTTCAGTCGCTCAGAAAGATTGTCCGCCACGGTCGCCCTGTCCGGCCAGGCTAGCGGCTGCTAGCTACCCGGCGGCACGAATTTCTGAATGCGCTGGCCGTAGGTATCGGCCGCGTAGACCGCCCCCTTCGAGTCGACGACGATGCCGTGGACCCAGTCGAACTCGCCTGGGCCAAGTCCTTGCTTGCCCCACGTGGCGACGACCTTGCCGTCCTTTAACGACAGCTTGTGCACGCGCTCGAGCGCATGATCGGCGATGAACGCGAAGCCGTCATCGCCCTTGCGCGAGATGCCGATGTCCCACGGGTTCCAGCC
>JANOZI010000863.1:0-4064 GCA_031429375.1 Acidobacteriota bacterium
TGGCGGATCCGATCTCCGTGCTGAGCGGCCGGGTGTTCGACGCCAATATTTTTCATCCCGCTGCAGGCGCGCTGACTTTCTCGGATCACCTGTTGTTGCAGTCGCTGGCGATGACGCCTGTGTACGCCGTCACCGGCAACCTGGTGCTGTGCTACAACGTGCTGCTGTTGCTGTCGATCGCCGCGAGCGGGTTGGCCATGCACCTGCTGGTGCGAAGCGTGACCGGGTCGGCGGCCGCGGCGTTCGTGGCCGGCCTGGCCTGGGCGTGCTGGCCGTACCGCACCGCTCACTTGTTGCACCTGCAACTGCAATCGTTGTATTTCCTGCCGCTCGCGTTGTGGGCGTTGCACCGGGTCGTCGCCGCGCGGCGGTGGCGGGACGCGGTGTGGCTCGCGGGGTTCGCGGCGCTGCAGGCGATTTCGTCGGTCTACTACGGCGTGATGACGGCGATCGCGCTGGTGATCGCCGCGGTCGTGCTGGCAGTCATGACGGGGCAGTGGCGAAGCTCGCGGCTGTGGTCGCGGCTGGCGGCGAGCGCGATCCTGGGCGCGTTGTTGGTGGCCCCGATCGCGTGGCCGTACTGGCGGACGCAGCAGCGCGAAGGGTTTGGCCGCAACCTGTTCGAAGCCGCCGCTCACGCGGCGTCGGTCCAGAGCTATACGCAGGCGCCGCCCGACAATCTCTTGTACGGACGGACCGGGATCCTGGCGCCGCGCGCGCCGGCCGCCGGGGCGCGCGATCGGCGGCACGTCGAACACCAGATGTTTCCCGGCGTGATCCTTTCAGCCCTGGCGGTGATCGGCTTGTGGCGGGCCCGGCGCAGCGACGCGCGGCCCCTCGCCGCATCGGCCGTCGCGCTGGTGATCGCCGGCGTGGTGCTCTCGCTCGGGCCCGAAGGGGTCCGGCCGATCTACGCGTGGTGTGCAGACGTGGTGTTCGGCTTCCAGGCGATTCGCGCGCCGGCGCGCTTCGCGGTCGTCGCCATGATGGGCGCAGGCCTGCTTGCCGGCGTCGCGGTCGCGGGTCTCGGCCTGCGGACGCCGATCGTCGCGGCGCTCGCGGTGGCGATGATGGTGGAATATGTGAACGCGCCGCTGCCATTCGTGCCGGCGCCGGCCACGTCAACGGAATCGGGCCGCTGGCTGAAAGCGGCGGCGCCGCCCGGCGCCGTGCTGTATCTGCCGCTCGCGCTCGATCGCGAGAACTCGGTGTTCATGGTGCAATCGCTGGAGCACAAGCGCCCGATCGTGAACGGCTACAGCGGCCAGCGGCCGCCGTTCTTCACCTCGTTCGTCGATGCGTTCGCCGACCCGGCCTCGATCGAGGCGCGCGCCATCTTGAAAGACGCCGCGGTGCGCTATGTCGTGAGCCGCGCTCCGATCCAGACCGCCGGCGGGCCGGCATCACCGTTTGTCGAACGCGTGCGCGTCGCCGAAGGCGTGATCTACGAATTGGTCTGGACGGCCGAGAGTGAAGCGGCGCTGGCAGCCGCCGAGGTGGCGGCGCCGCCGCCATTGGGTCCGCTGCCATTCGCGGCCGGCGAGACGGCGACCTACGAGGCGGAGTGGCTGAGCGGGCCGCTGGACATACCAGCGGGCACCATCACGCTTCGGGTGCGAGGCGGGTCTGAAGACCCGCCTCTACATCTCCCGGATGCCGGGCGCGCTCCGGCCTGGGTGTTCGAGGCCACGATGGACACGGCCGGATGGGTGTCGCGCTTCTTTGAAGCGCACGATCGCTTCGAAACGATCGCCGACGCGCAGCTCAAGCCGCTCGAGCACGTCCGGGTGATTCGCGAAGGGCGGCGCTCCATCGATCGCGCGTACGTGTTCGATCACGACGCGCGCCGGGTGCGATCGGGCAGCACGCGCGCCGAAGCGAGCAGCGCTACAGCCATGGCGTTGCCGCTGTCGCCCGGATCGCTCGATACGCTGACGGCGTTATGGTACATCCGCGCCCTGCCGCTGGCGCCGGGGCTGACGGCCGTCTTGCCGGTGAATGACGGGCAACGCGGATTGGTGGTGACCGTTGCGGTCGGCGAGCGCGAGCGAATCGACGTCGGCGGCCGCAGCGAAGAAGCCTTCCGCGTGGCGCCGCGGATCGTCGCGCGCGTCGAGCGCCGCCAGCCGATCGAGGCGACGATCTGGCTGAGCACTGACGCCCGGCGCCTGCCGCTGGCCGCCGAGATCGCCGCCGGATTCGGCCGCATCCGATTGAGACTCGTGGAGTGCAAGGTCGAGATCGGAAGCGGGCCGTTCCTACGGAACGGCCCGTGTGGCTTCGTCGAGCAACGGTGATGAAGACATTCCTTATTGGCTGATACGCTCCACTAGTACACTATCGTCCGTGATCGAGACGCACGGCCTCGGCAAGGTGTACGGCCGCGGGCTTTACGCCCTGCGGGACCTCACGCTCACGATCGAGAAGGGCGAGTTCGTGTTCCTGACCGGCCCGAGCGGCGCCGGCAAGAGCACCTTGCTCCGGTTGCTGCTGCTGCAAGAGAGACCGACCGAAGGCGACGTGATCGTCGGGGGGCGGAACCTGGCGCGCTTGACGCACCCCGAGGTGCAGGCCTACCGGCGCACGGTCGGCTTCGTCTTCCAGGATTTCAAGCTGATCACCAGCAAGACGGTGTTCGAGAACGTGTCGTTCGTGCTGCGCGTGCTGGGCTTGCCTGTCGAGCAGCAGCGCCGCCGCACCTATCAAGTGCTCAAGTGGGTCGGCTTGCAGCATCGGTTGAATTCACTGCCCGACGAGTTGTCCGGCGGCGAGCAGCAGCGCGTGGCGATCGCGCGGGCGCTCGTCAACGAGCCGCACCTGGTGTTGGCCGACGAGCCGACCGGCAACCTCGATCCCGACCTGTCGCTCGAGATCATGAACCTGTTCCGCGAGATCAACGCGGGCGGGACCACGGTGATCGTCGCGACCCACGATCGCGAGTTGATCAAATGGGTCGGCCGCCGCGTGGTGCAGCTGGAACAGGGCCGAGTCGCGGGCGCGGAGATCCCGCAATGACCGTCGCCCGCTATTCCCTCGATGAAGGATGGACGAACGTCCGGCGTGCGGGGAAGTCGGCGCTGATTTCAATCGGCACCATCGCGATTGCCTTCGTCACGCTCGGCGGGTTCCTCCTGATCTCGGTCAACGTGCAGCGCGCGCTGGATCGCTGGCTCGAGGCTGCCGAGTTGTCGGTGTATCTCCAGGACGAGATCGGCGACGACGCTCGTGCCGCGCTCGAGTCGTACCTGAAGACGCAACCGGCCGTCCTCGCGGTGGAGTTCATTTCGAAGGATCACGCGCGCGAACGGTTTCAGACCGACTTTCCCGAGCTGGCTGACGTAACGGATTCGCTGGCGGGCAACCCGTTTCCGGCGGCGTTCGAGGTCCGGCTGCAAACTGGCCAATCTGCCACCGCAATGGCCGACGAGCTGGCCAGCAGCGTTGCCCTGCGCGACGGCGTCGCCGACGTGCGCTACGACCGCAAATGGCTGGCGCGCCTCCTGGCGATCGTCACCGGCGCACGGGTCGCCGGCGGAATCGCCGCCGCGGTGCTGATGGTCGGAGCGGCATTCACCGTGGCCTCGGTCGTACGGCTGTCGCTGCACGCGAGGCGCGACGAAGTCGAGATCATGCAGTTGGTCGGCGCCCCGTTCAGTTACATTCGCGGGCCGTCGATCGTCGAAGGGCTGCTGCTCGGTGGCATCGGTGCCGCGGTGGCCCTCGCGGCCGTGGCGGTGATTTTCACGATGGTCGGCCGCTGGTTGGGACCGGACTTAGCCGGCCTGACGGGCGGCGCTCCTCTGAGGTTCCTCGGGTTCCGGGAGGGAGCCATCTTGCTTTCAGGGGGGTTGGCGGTCGGCGCCGGCGCAGGTGCCCTGGCATCCCGGGCGGTGAAATAGGCCTGTTTCGGCGCAAGCGGCACCCATACACGCAAGCGGCACCCCATAAAGGGTGCCCTACGATCCGCGCAGCGTGCCCCATGCCTCAAAGCCCTACACTACGGTGCGCTGTCGTCACCGGGTGTCTGCGATTGTCTGTTCTGTTTGACACACATGTCGAACCCT
>JANOZI010000864.1:0-6701 GCA_031429375.1 Acidobacteriota bacterium
GCCGCCCCGCGGGCGCCCCACGACGAGTATCGGATCATCGGTACCGTAGTGAAGATCACCTCCGATCAAATCGACGTCAAGCAAGTCAAGGACGGCAAGATTATCGAAATCGATATCAACAAGCAGACGAAGGTGACACGCGACAAGATGCCAGTACCCTTTCACGAGATCAAGGTGGGGCGGAGCGTCGTGGTCGATGGCTACGGCGACGACATTCTCGACCTGCTGGCGCTCGAGGTGCGACTGGTGCCGGCGATCCTGTCGGCGAAGAAAAAAGCGTAGACGGGGGCCAGCATCGTTGTGCTTGACACCTAGTAATCAATTAAGATATTGATTACTTGACCATGACGCGCGACATCCATCGGGAATTCAAGGACCGCCTCTACGGCCAGTTCGCCCGGATTGGCAAGGCACTCTCGAATCCGCACCGGCTGGAGATCCTGGAGTTGCTCGCGCAAAGCGAGCGCACCGTCGAGTCGCTCGCCACCGAAACCGCACTCTCCCTCGCCAATACTTCCCAGCACTTGCAAGCCTTGCGGCAGGCGGCCCTCGTCGACAGCCGGAAGGACGGCCTGTTCGTGCATTACCGGCTGGCCGGCGCCGAGGTGTTCGAGCTGTCGCAGGTGCTGCGCACGGTGGCCGAACGGCGGTTGGCCGACTTCGAACGGCTGGTCCGCGAGCATTTCGGCGAGCGCGACGACGCCGAAGCGGTGCCGATGGCGGAGCTGCTCAAGCGGGCGCGCTCGCGCCGGGCCGTCATTCTCGACACCCGGCCCGCCAGTGAGTACCTGGCCGGACACATCGCCGGCGCGATCTCGGTGCCGGTCGACGAACTGCAGCGGCGTTTGCAGCAGCTCACCACAGGCAAGGAATACGTTGCCTACTGTCGCGGGCCGTACTGCGTCTATGCCGACCGCGCCGTCGAGCTGCTCCGCGCCAGCGGACGCCGGGCGCGGCGCATGCGCGACGGCTTTCCGGAATGGCGCGCGGCCGGCCTGCCGATCGCCAGCGGCAGCGAACCAGGAGTACCGCGGTAATCATCAAGAGGTGAATGAGATGGCCATTGTCTGCCCAGTCGATCTCGATACGCGCAAGCTGCGAGCTGAAATCCAGTCGATCTATTCCCGCGTGGCGGCCGACCCCTCGGCGGAGTTCCATTTCCATCGCGGTCCTGACTACGCGGCAGAGCGGCTTCACTACGACGCCGCCGAGCTGGCGACGCTCCCCTCTGCCGTGACCGGATCGTTCGCGGGCATCGGCAACCCGCACGCCGTCGCGCCGCTGCCGGCGGGTGCCACCGTGGTCGACATTGGGTGCGGCGCGGGCACCGACCTGTTGCTGGCCGCCCGGCACGTCGGCCCGCGCGGCCGCGCGATCGGCGTGGATATGACCGAGGCGATGCGCGCGCGGGCGCGCCAGGGCGCGGTGGCCTGTGGCCTTGCGCACGTCGAGGTGCGCGACGGCGACGCCACGGCGCTCGCGATTGACTCCGGCACCGTCGACGTGGTGATTTCAAACGGTGTGCTGAACCTGGTGCCCGATAAACAGGCGGCGATCGCCGAGATCCGGCGCGTGCTGAAACCCGGAGGGCGCGTGCAGATCGCCGACATCGTGATCGGGGCCGCGCTGCCTGAGGACGCCCGCCAGGACACCGATCTCTGGGCCGCTTGAATCGCCGGTGCTCTGCTGGAAGCAGAGCTTGTGGCGGCGTTTGCGGATGCCGGCTTTACCGCCGTGGCGATCACCGAGCGGTTCGACTGTTTTGCAGGCACATCGAAAGAGAAAACGGCCCGCCGCTACGGTGTGATGGGCGTCAACCTGTCGGCGGTGCGCGCCTGACACTGTGCCCGACGACGTAAAATCCCACGGGAGGCTCCCATGAGGCGAACCCTGCGATCACGTATCGTGGCTGCAGCCCTGGGGCTGGTGGTGTTTGCGGCTCCAGGACAGTCGGCCCAGGAAAACGAAGCCGAGCGCGAGCGCAGTGAGCGCGTAACCGACGTGCTGGCCGCGCTGGGCGCGCGCGACGGCGCTCGCATCGCCGACGTCGGATCCGCCGAGGCCTCTTACACCTTCCGCATCGCGCGGGCGGTCGCCCCGAACGGAAAGGCGTACGCGGTCGACATCGATGGTGCCGCCCTCGATCGGCTCCGACAACGGTCCGCCACCGAGCAGCTCTCGAACATCGAGGTGATCCTCGGCGACCCCGACGACCCGACGCTACCGGCCGGAGAGCTCGACGCGGTCTTGATCCGCAACGCCTATCACGAAATGCCGGCGCATCAGTCGGTGCTGGTCGGCATCGCGCGGGCCTTGAGGCCCGGTGGCACGCTGGTGATCAGCGAAGCGATCCATGACGAAAACCGGTCCAAGTCTCGTGAGCTGCAAATCAAGGAGCACGAGATTACGCCGGACGTGGTCGAGATCGATTTGCGCGATGCCGGTTTCGAGATCGTAAAGCGGCGCGGTCCGTTTTTTGAGTTTACGCGCCCGCCGAAGGGTGGCTTCTGGCGTATCCGGGCACACCGCCCGTGAGTCGGTATCCGGGCTGAGCGATGGCGTGCTGTTGCGGCTTCGACGAGTCGGTTAACACCCAGTTCACCCGGCAGCGTGCCGAGAAGGAGGTGGCCCGCTATCGCAAGCGTGGGCCGGGTGTGACGACCAGGCTGCTGCGTGACGGAGTCGTGGCCGCCAAGCTGTCGAACGGTACGCTGCTCGACGTCGGTACCGGCATCGGCGCGCTGGCCTTCGAACTCCTGGGGCGGGGGGTGACCCGCGCGGTGGGCGTTGATGCCTCGCGCGCCTACCTGGCGTCCGCTGTGCAGGAAGCCTCGCGGCGCGGCCGAACGCAGTTAATCTCATTCATTCACGGGGACCTGGTCGTCGTGGCGGCGACGGTCCCGGACGCGGACCTGGTGACCCTCGATCGCGTGGTCTGCTGTTATCCGAGCCATCAGTCGCTCCTCGCAGAGAGCCTGCGCCACGCCGGCCGCGGCTTCGCGTTGTCATATCCGCGAGACGTCTGGCTCGTGAGAGTCCTGGTCCGCTTCGAGAACGCCGCGCGCCGGCTGGCCGGGAACCCGTTTCGCACTTTCGTCCACTCGCTCGCGGAGATGCAGCACGTGATCACGAACGCAGGATTCGAGTTGGTGAGCCGCAGCCAGACCAGGATCTGGTCCGCGGATGTCTACGCGAAAGCCCCGCCTACCGAACGCGCTTGAACCGGGTCCGCGAATACACCTCGAAGTCCTTTCCCGGCTCCCCCAGCTCGAACACTTCCTCGAATTCGTCGGGACCGAGCCTCACGTGCGTTTCCCGGCTGCGATAGCCCTTCGGGATGTTCTCGATCGCGTCGCTGTTGTAGATCCAGGTGTCAGGCCTGGTGTCCGGCTCCTGGACGTAGTGGATCACGAACCCTTCGACATGAAACTGGCGGAACCGCACGCGCTTCGCGGCGGAGTCGAAACTGTAGATCCCGAGGTCCTCATGGACCTCGCCTTTGGGGTTAGCCGGCTGAGCAGGGTAGACGCCCCGATGCTTGGCGTAGATGACTTGCGATCGCAACTCCGCGGTGTACTCACGTGTGGCCGTGCCTTTTCCAGGCTGTCCCTCCGCAGTGCCTTCCCATCGTCCGAGGAAGAACGACAGCGACGACAGATTGTTGACCGGCGCCGGAGTCTGCGCGCTGAGCACTCCACTCGACGCAAGTACGAGCGCGACGGCGAGTGCGGAGGTGCGCGGCATGGCGGCGCTTCGAGGCGACCCGTATCGTTGCGTGGCGTAGCCGACGACGATGCCGAGAAGCATGCCTGGCAGGACGATGGCAAAGTAGTGACCCGGTTGCCCGGCCGCGGCCAGTGTGCTCAACGCCGCGCCGGCGATGGTACCCACGGCGACGCCCAGCGTTGTCGAGCGCCGCCACCGCGCGACCAGGCCGGTGGTGAGCCCCGTCAGGATCCCCTTGACGACGGACCCGGTCACGATTGCGGCCATCATCGGCCGCGCTTCCGGATACGCCCAAGCCGACAGGCCATCAAACAGTCCCAGAAATCCGCCAATCGCGACGCCCAACGTCGGCTTGTTCATTTCGCAGCCCCCTGACTCATTCATTCACCAGCCCAAGGGCGTTCCTGTACCCGGCAGATTGGCGTCACTTCTTCTTCGACAGCTCGTCGATCAACGCCTCCACGCGGCGCTTGATGTCGGCGCTCGCGACGGCGAAGTCGGCGCTCACAGCTGGTACAGCCTTCCAATCGGTCGGCGACGTCTTGGATGACGATAGCGCGGCCGGCAACGCGACCTCGAACGTGACGATGCGATCCGCGGCGGATGTGTCGGCTTGCGCAACCAGTACTGGCCGCTCGACCGCCAGCTGCAGGCCTTCGCGCTGGAGGCCCTGCCTCACACCGTTCGGAATCTCGGCGTCAGGCGCGGTGCCGCGCGCGACGGCGCGGTAGGGGAGCCCGCGCTCGCGCGCGATCTTGTTGAAGTGCGCGGCGGCGATCACGCTCTTGGCGGCGCCGTGCTCGCAGACGAACAGCACCGTGTGCGCCGGGGTCGTGGTCTTCGGCGCTTGCGCGGCTGCCACACTACCAACGATCGCGATCACACCCAACACTTGCGCAACTGTTTGCCTCACTGTCATGTGTTTCTCCTGTCACTGCGGAGGGGTCAGACCCCCCGGAAAACCTTGCTCGGGGTCAGTGCCCCTCCTGTCCCCTCGCCCGCCCGGCGCGGCAGGGTCACCGTGAACAGCGCGCCGCCGCCGGGCTGGTTTTCCACGATCACTTCGCCATCCAGTACGTGGATCAGATGCTTGACGATCGACAGGCCGAGCCCGGTGCCGCCCGGACGCGTCCGCGATTTGTCCACGCGATAGAACCGTTCGAACACGCGCGCCAAATCGTCCGGCGCGATGCCATGACCAGTGTCGGCCACGGTGAGTTGAAAACCGCCGCCGGCGATGCGGGCCCGCACCTCGACCGCGCCGCCGTCGGGCGTGTAATTGACGGCGTTTTCGATGAGGTTGCGCAGCACATCATGCAGCTTGGCGGCGTCGGTCACGAGCACCGCAGCCTCGGGCTCGATCTGAGCGCTCAGGCTCTGTCGTTTTTCCCGCGCTGGCGTCTCGAAGTCTGACACGATGCCCCCGACCAGGCCAGCGATATCGCACGGCATCAACTCGACGGTTTCCTGTCCCGCTTCGAGCCGCGCCAGCCGCAGCAGGTCTTTCACCAGCCGTTCCATCCGCGTCGCATGGCGGTGAATGATCTCGAGGAACCGCTGTTGCGCCTCGTCGTCTTCCGGATCGTCCAGCAGCGCTTCCGCGTAGCCCTTGATGGCGGTGAGCGGCGTGCGCAGCTCGTGCGAAACGTTGGCGACGAAATCACGGCGGATCAGATCCGCCGTGCGCAAGGCGGTGATGTCGTGCATCACCAGCACCGCGCCGCGGCCGGCCGCCACGACCGGCGCGGCCTGCGCGACCAGCGTGCGCGTGCTGTCGCGCGTGACCGACAGTTCCAACGGCTCGGTGTCGTGTCCGGCGAGAGCGCGGCCGATGTGCTCGACGATGCCGGGGTGGCGGATGGCCTCGACGTAGGATCGATCGATGGCGCCGCTGCCGAGCTTGAGCATGCGGCGGGCCGCGTTGTTAATCAGTTGCAGGCGGCCCTGTTCGTTCACGACCAGCACCCCTTCGGTCATGCTGGCGAGAATCGCCTCCATCCGCGCGCGATCGCGCGACAGGCTGTCGATGCGCCGGCCCAGCTCCTGCACCGCGTGGTTCATGCTGCGCGCCACGCTGCCGAGATCGTCGTCGCCATAGTCGGGCGCCGGGCGGCTCAGGTCGCCGACCGCGTAACGCCGCGCCACCGACAGGATGGCAAGCACGCGCTCGCGTTGTTGCGCGGCCGCCGCCGACTGCCATAACGCCAGCACGCCGACCCCGATCACCACGCCGACGCTGAACGCCAGCACGAACAGGAGAGACGGCGGGATGTCGATCACGCGGGCGCCGGGTCGAGCAGCTTATAACCGAATTGCTTGACGGTCACGATGGCGTTCGCCAGCATCGGCACCTTGTCGCGCAGCCGGCGCACGTGCACGTCGACGGTGCGCGTGCCGCCGGTATAAGAGTAGCTCCACACGTCCGACAGCAGCAGATCGCGCGACAGTACGCGGCCGCGGTGCTGCATCAGGTACTGCAGCAGGAGGAATTCCTTGGCGGTCAGCTTGACCTCATGGCCGTCGACCTTCACGACATGGCGGTCGACGTCCACGGTCAGCACGCCGTAGGTCAGGGCGCTATCGGCGGGTGACGGCCGGTGTGCGCGGCGCAGTAACGCGCGGACGCGGGCCACCACTTCATTCGGGCTGAACGGCTTGGTGATGTAGTCGTCGGCGCCGAGCTCGAGCCCGACGATGCGATCGGATTCCTCGGCCTTCGCCGTCACCATGATGATCGGGATTGCCGCGGTGGCGGCGTCGGCCCGGATCGCGCGGCACAATTGCAGGCCGTCGAGCCCGGGCAACATCAGATCGAGCACCAGCAGGTCCGGCGCCTCGCGCTTGATTTGCGGAATGACGTCGCGCCCGGACGCGACCAGGGTGGGCAGGAAGCCGGCCTTGCGCAGGTAGTGCTCGAGCAGGCTGCCGATATCGGGATCGTCTTCGGCAACGAGAATTCGCGTGGGCGGACGCAC
>JANOZI010000865.1:0-14503 GCA_031429375.1 Acidobacteriota bacterium
CTCGCCGTCGCGGACCTCGGCGCGGAATTCCTCGAGCAAGCCGATCGGGTGATTGTCGCCGGCCAGCACCTCGCGACCCAGCAGGCGATCCAACCGGACTTCAGGCAATATCGCGGAGCGCTTCTCGCTCATTCCGACCCCGAAAGCGCGACGATCCAGCGGCGCAGCTTCTGCTCCACGACGCCCAGAGCGGTGTCGCTCATGGTGAGATCGACCTTGATGGCCCGGTCGATGTCGAGGACCTGCTGGAACGAGATGCGGGCCGGCCGGCCCTTGTCGATGCCTGACGCACGCTCGATTGCTGCCACCCAGCGGCCCAGGCGAGGCGACAGCCGATGACCGAGCGCCGACGGCCCGACCAGCAGCGCCTCGACACGCGGTGGTTGTCCTGGTCGACACTCGAGCGCAATGCCGTCGACCCGTCCCATCGCGCGCCCGTTGCGATCGATCACCTGAACGTCGAGGACATCGCGGACCAGGTCCATTTCACCCTCCCAACACTTGGAGTGGAATCACGACGACGGCCAGCACCGCGGCGAGGATCGTCAGCGCCGCAAGCAACAGGTTGCCGGCCCGGTCAGTGGTGTGCGCCTTCATGAAGCGCTTGTCGTTCATCAACACCAGGAACGGCAGGATCACCAGCGGCAATATGACCACGGTCAATGCCACAGAGATCATTGTGACCTGCAGCGGATCGAATCCAAACAGCGCCAGTGCCACTGAGGCCGCCAGGACAACCGTGAAGGCCGACGTGAATCCGGCCGCGTCGCGCCGCCTCTTATCGGCACCCCACGACCAGCCAAACACCTGCGCCACCAGATAGCCGCTGTTGAGGGCCATCTCGACGGCCGCGCCAAAACACCCAATCCCCAGCGAGATCGCGAACACCGTCACCGCCCATCGTCCGAATACCGGTACGAACATCAGCGACGCCTGTTCGTAGGTGTCGACCCTGATGTGCAGCGGTCCCAGCACCAGCGCGCTGGCCACGAGCACCCCCGCCGAGACCACCGCGCCGAAGGAAGTGCCGAGATAGCTCGTCACGGTATTGACCCACAGATCTTTTTCGGCGAGCTTCTCTTCGATCGTGCCTGACGAATAGAAGTTGAGCACGTGAGGCGTCACGGTGGCGCCAAGAGTGCTGACCGCCAGGAACGCGTATCGCACCCGATCGTGACTCGGCATCGCCGGCACCAGGCCCGCCGCGAGTGTGCCGGGATCCGGACCTAGCTGGAACGCGGCGTAGGCAAACGACAAGGTGACCAGCCCGAGCAGCCCGATGCCGTTCTCGATGATGCCGAAGCCGCAGGTGAACAGCAGCAACCACACCGCGAAGCCAACCGGCAGGATCCACCACTGGAAGCCGATGCCCGTGAGGAGCTTGATGGCAATCGCGGCGCCGCCGATTTCCGCAGAGAGCAGCAGCAGGTCCAGCACGAGCTCGGTGGACAACGAAATCGACTGAAAGTGGATGCCAAAGCGCTCGCGCACGGCTTCAGCCACCGTGCGCTTGCTGATCACGGCCAGCCGCCCCGACATCTCGACGAGCACGGCCAGCATGAAAGCCGCGGCTGCGATCGCCCAGAGCAGATCGAACCCGAATTCCGAGCCGGCTTGCGCCGCCGTCGAAATCGATCCGACTTCCACGAAGCTGCCGATGCTGGTGACGATGCCGAGAAACAGATCGAAAATAATGGTCATGTGAGGCGGCCCAGGAAAATCGTGTGACGCGGCCCGCCCTTCTTGAGGCGGGCCCGCACGCGCTGGACCTCGACCTTGAATCCGGCCCACTTCAGGCGCTGCTCGAAGCGACGATCTTCCCACGCCGACCACACGGCGACCACCCCGCCTGGTTTGAGCGCCCCCCGGATCGACGCGATGCCGCGGTCGTTATAGATCGAGGCATTGCTCGCTTCGGTAAATGCGTCCGGACCGTTATCGACATCGAGCAGCACGGCATCGAAGCGTTCCGTGCTGGTCCGCAGCGTCGCAATCACATCGCCGGTCACGACCTGCACACGTGTGTCTTGAAGCGGATGGCTTGCCAGCGGACCGAGCGGGCCGCGGTTCCATTCAACGACGGCTTGAATCAACTCGGCCACTACGACCGACGCGTCAGGCGGAAGAAGATCCAGCGCGGCCCTTAGGGTGTACCCCATGCCGAGGCCTCCGACGAGTACAGACGCGCCGGCCCTGGCGCGAAGGTGTTTGAGCGCCATCTCGGCCATGGCCTCTTCCGAGCCGTGCATACGGCTCGACATGAGCATCTTGCCGCCTGCCAGGATCACCAGTACCGTATCGCGCCGCGCCAGAGTCAGCAGCGTACCGTCGGGCGTCCGGGTTTCGCCGAGCAACTCCCATGGCTTCACGCGTCGTCCCGCATCCCAACCACAAGCATAACAACTTGCGGTTCAAGCATTTGGCGCTGGTTGCCGGTCTTGACTTACCGCGTCCGGCGTCCGCATAATCAAGGCGTACGGACGTTTAAAGCGAATCCCAGCCGCTGCCTGCGTCCCCCAACCGACCTGCCCCCGGGGTTGAAGAGACAAAATGCCGCTCGAAGATCGGATTCGCTCCTCAGTCGATCAAGCGCTCGGTACGCTCGTCCAGGAAGTACTGGCGCACGCCGCCGAAGAACGCGACGCCGCCGCCCGCTCGGCCCGTGAGGCCGCGTTCGCCGACGCCGAGCAGGCCGCGCAAGAGCGCGTCGCCGATGCCGAGGCGCGGGTCCGCGCGACGATGGACGAGGCGATTGAGAGGGCGCGCGCCGAAGATCGTGACGTCGCGGCGCGAGAGATTCGCACGCAAATCGAATCGGAAGTCGAACAGAAGATGCGCGACGAGCTGGCCGCGGCGGAAATCCGCATGCAGGCCGCGCTCGCTGATTCGGAGGCGCGCGCATCCGAAACGGTCAAGACCTCGGTGGCCGCCGCGCGCGTGCGCGAGCGAGAAAAAGAAATGGTCGGCGTGACGCGGTTGCTGGAAAGCATTCGCGGCCTTGACGGCGCCAGCTCGCTCAGCGAAGTGCTCGACGCCCTGGCCACGGCCTCGGGCAAGGAAGCCGCCCGCGCCGCGGTGGTCGTGCTGCGCGGCGAACGTATCCAGGGTTGGAAAATGTCGGGCTTTGGTCCGCGAGACTCGCAGCCCAAGTCGATCGATCTCCCGCTTGCCGAAGCCGGCGTGATCGGCATGGCCGTGGGCGCGGCGCGCGTGGTCTCGACCCGCGACGGGCAGGCCGCAGCCGCCGGTCCCGGCTTCGAGACGCTCGCCGCCGATCGCATGGGCCTCGCCGTTCCCGTCATCGTCGGCGGACGCGTCGTCGCCGTCGTCTATGCCGACGGGGTGTCGATGGATGGCCACGAGATCCCCGTGCCCAGCGGCTGGCCGGAAGTGATCGAAGTGTTGACGCGCCATGCCGGCCGTTGCCTCGAGGCGCTCACGAATCAAAAGACCGCGACGCCAAAAATCCAGGCCGCGGGCGCTGTGGGCGCGAAGGGAGCCAGCGCTGTCGTTCCTAACTAAGTTGCTGCTGGCCGCGATTGCCCTGGCGGCCAGCTTTTCCGGTCAACAGCAGAATGCGACGGGCACGGCCTCGTCCGTGCAGGTGCGGCTGTCGCCAACTGCGCACCCGCCGGTTCCCACCGACCTCGCCGCGATGTGGTTTGCGCCGAAGGCCACGGCGGCTCTCAGCCCCGCGCTGGCCGACTTCGTGAAAGGCGTCAAGCTTCTCGAAGAGCAGGACAACGCGGCCGCGGCATTGCCGCTGGTCAGCACCGCGGCCCTGGCCAAGACCCCGCTTGCCGACTACGCACGCTACTACCAGGGCCTCGCGCTGCTCGAACTGGAGCGCTTCGACGCTGCCGACGCGGTGTTCGGGGAGCTGTCGGCGAAAGCGATCAGCGGCCACCTCCCCGAAGACGCGGCGTTTCGCCAGGGCGAAGTCAAAGAGGCGAAGGAGGATTTCAAGGGCGCCGTGGCGATCTACGACGCGCTGACCAACCGCATTCTCGCGCAGCCGCAACTGGCGTGGCTCAAGCTGGGCCTCGCCGCCGACGAAGCCGGCATGCCGATGCGATCGGTGGCGGCCCTGCAACGCGTGTATTACGACTATCCGACCACCGCCGAAGCAGACCGCGCGGCCGCGGAGCTCGATCGGCAGGACGTTGACCTCGATGCCGTGCTTGCGCCGCGCGAGCTGGCGCGCGCCGACGCATTGTTCAGGACACGACGCTGGACCCACGCGAAGGATTCGTACGAGCAGGCGAAGCCGTTCATGACCGGCGCCGATCGGATGCGCGTCGAGATGCGCATCGCCGCCTGCGATGTGGCGCTGGGGCGATACCGGGAAGGGCGCGATACCCTGAAGCCGCTGCTCGAGGGGCCGCTCGCAGACGAGGCCAACTTCCACTATGTGAATGCGGCGAAGGGCCTGAAGCAGGGCGACGAGCACGAGAAGCTGGCGCGGGCGTACGTTGACAAGTTCCCCGCCAGCCCGTTCGCCGACGAGGTGCTCAATGACCTGGCGTCCAAGTACATCGTTGATGACGAGGACGGCAAGGCCGAGGCGATTTTCCGCGAGATCATCGAGCGCTATCCCAGCGGCCGGTTCGCCGAGCGTGCCGCGTGGAAAGCCGGGTGGTGGGCGTATCGCGCCGGACGCTTCGACGAAGCCGTGCGCTACTTCGACGGCGGGTCCGCGCAGTTCCCGCGCTCCGATTACCGGCCGTCGTGGCTGTACTGGAGCGGGCGTGCGGCGCAACAGATGGGCGACGTGGAAACCGGTGTGGCTCGGCTGCGCCTGGCCGCCATCGATTATCACAACTCGTATTACGGCCGTCTGGCGGTGGCGCGGCTGGCCGGGCAGCGCGGCGGCGCCATCGCGGCTACGCTGCGGCGCGAAGCGTTAGCCGACCTGCCGGCGGTGCCAAGCGCGGATCGCATCGGGCTGTTGCTGGCCACCGGGCTGAACCGCCAGGCGATGGGCGAGCTGCAGTACGCGGTTCGGATGTGGGGAGACTCTCCGCGCCTGCAGGCGACAATTGCCCTGACGCACCGGCGGTTGGGCAACATCCGCGCCGGCATCAACGCGATGAAGCGCGCGTATCCGCAGTACCTCGCCGCCGGCGGCGAGACGCTGCCGCCCGAAATTCTCCAGGTGATCTTCCCGGTCGAACACTGGCTGCTGCTGCAGAAGAACGCGGCGGCACGCGGCCTCGACCCGTACCTGGTGGCCGCCCTCGTCCTGCAGGAATCCAATTTCGATCCGGTGATCAAGTCGCACGCCAATGCCGTGGGGTTGATGCAGGTGCTGCCGAGCACCGGCCGCGGCTACGCGCGCAAGCTGGGCATCCGGCCGTTCTCGGCCGGCCACCTCACCGACGCGGAGATCAACGTCCGCATCGGCACGCAGATCTTCGCCGACACGATCAGGAAGTTCGGCGGCGTGCATTTCGCACTGGCCGCCTACAACGCCGGCGACAGCCGCGTGTTCGGCTGGCAGCGCGAGCGTCCCGGCATGACGCAGGACGAGTTCATCGACGACATCCCGTTCCCCGAGACCCAGAACTACGTCAAGCGCATCCTCGGAACCGCCGAAGACTACCGGCGGTTGTACGGACCCAAGAAGTAGGTTTCAGCCTGTCGATGTTGTAGCTGAAAATTCATAACACAGAAACACAGGAACACAGAAACACGGAAAATCTCTTTCTATTTTTTGTCTTAAAGAAAAAGGGATTCTGTGTTTCCGTGGTTCCATGTTTCCGTGTGATGCATTGACTCACGGCGGTTCCTCACGACAGTTCGCGATAAACTCTTTGTGATGTCGAAGGTGAGATCCGCGCGGCGAGTGTCAGCATTTGCGGATTCGGTGTTCGGTGAGATGACGCGGCTGGCCAACCTGCACGGCGCCGTCAACCTGTCGCAGGGGTTTCCGGATTTCGAGGCGCCCGCGGCGATCAAGGATGCGGCGTGCGCCGCCATCAGCCGCGATCACAATCAATACGCGCCGCCCTACGGCACGCCGGCGTTGTGCGAAGCCATCGCCGCCGACTTTACCCGTCGTCACGGCGTGCCGGTTGTGGCCGACGAACAGGTCACCGTGTGCTGCGGCTCGACCGAAGCGATGATGGCCGTGATGCTGTCCTGCCTTGACCCCGGCGACGAAGTGATTGTGTTCGAGCCGTTCTACGAGAACTACGGTCCGGACGCGATCCTGTCGGGCGCGACGCCGAAGTTCGTACGGCTGCGCGAGCCTGACTGGGCGTTCGACCCGGCGGAGCTTGCGGCCGCTTTCACGAACCGCACGCGGGCCATCGTGATCAACTCGCCGAACAATCCGACCGGCAAGGTGTTTTCACGCGAGGAGCTGCAAGCGATCGCGGAGCTATGCCAGCGCTGGGATGCCATCGCCATCTCGGACGAGATTTACGAGCACATCGTCTTTGACGCGCGCGCGCACGTGCCGATCGCCTCGTTGCCGGGGATGGCGGAGCGCACGGTGACCACGAGCGGGCTGTCGAAGACCTTCAGCGTCACCGGCTGGCGGGTCGGCTGGGCGATCGCGCCGGCGGCGCTGACCGGCGGCATCCGCAAAATTCATGATTTCCTCACGGTCGCGGCCCCGACACCATTCCAGGACGCCGGCACGGTGGCGTTGACGATGGGAGCTGAGATCTACGCGGAACTGGCCGCCGGCTATCAGAAGAAGCGGGATCTGCTGCTGGATATTCTCGAACGACAGGGCATCAGCTGCTACAAGCCCGGCGGCGCCTATTACCTGATGGCCGACGTGCGCCCGTTCGGGTTCGCGAGCGACGGCGAGTTTGCGCATTACTTGATCAAGGACATCGGCGTAGCCACCATACCGGGCAGTAGTTTTTATATCGATCCGAAGACGGCGCCGCAGATGGTGCGGTTCTGTTTTTCGAAGCAGGACGAAACCCTGCACGAAGCCGGCCGCCGGCTCGCGAAGCTCTCAGTGAGCGCCCGCCTGTTTACTTGATACAACCGTGTTCTCGGCTGTATCAAGTTGCCACCCGTCAAGGAGCAGAAGGCCACGCAACGATCTCGTACAACCAGACGTCGCCGTCCTTCGAGAGCGGCCGCAAATAATTCCCGTACGCCTCCAGCTTCCCGGTGATCTCATCACGCGTCGTGCCGGCGTACAGCTGGAGATGAATCACCACGTAACGCGCGCCGAGGCGTTCCAGCACCGCAAACGAATTCGCATCAGGAAAATGGCGGAGGATGGCGGCGTTGTCGCGGAAGTCCTGGGGAATGTGATCGCTGTAGCCGTTGATCAGCGGTTGCCAGTGCGCGGTCGAGGCGAGCATGTATTCCGCGTGGCCGTGAAAATCGATGCCACGCGCCCAGAACGGGAACACCGCGACCGGCGCCGTGTGCTGGCGCGCCAGCTCTTCGTAGGCGGGCGCGGTTGGCGCGGCGTCGCGCAGCCCGATCGGCGCCTGCACCAGATCGGCGATCGCCAGCGCCATCAGTGCACCCGCGATCGTCCACGGGTGTCGCTTGCGCTCCACCAGGCGGGCCACGGCAAATGAGGCGAGCACCACCAGGCACAACGTGACCACGATGCCCGTGCGCGCCGGCGCGCGGAGCAACGTGAACACCGGCACGAACTGGTACAACAGCGAATACAAGCCGGCCTTGGGCCCGAACGTAATCCAGAACGAGATCACGGCGATCACGACGTACGACAACACCACGCCCCGGTCGGGCCTCCCCGGCACCCCATAAAGGGGTGCCCTGCTTTCCGACCTCGGCGGCACCGCATCAAGGGGTGCCCTGCTCTCCGACTTCGGCGGCACCTCCTCAAGGGGCGCCCTGCTTTCACGGGCCCGCAGGCCGATCCATGCGCCCGCGACGCCGAGGATCAGCGTGACGATGCCGGGGAAGAGCACTTCGCTGCGGCTGGGAATGGCATCGAGCCACCAGCGATGCGCCCACGATCCCGAAGCGGCCCATGCGGCGAGGTTCGCCGAGTAAGTCCGCGCGCCGTCGAGGCTGCGCGCGAAGCCCGTCGCGCGCTGAAGGTTGATGTAGGGCAAGAAGAACGGCACCGTCAACGCGATCGACACCACCGCCGCGCCGCCGATGCCCGCCCAGTAGCGCCAGTCGCGCCAGCGCCCGCGCGTGATGGCCAGCACGATGCTGGCGGCGCCCACCGCCAGCCCGCCGAAGATTCCGTAATAGGCGCAGGCGAGGCCCTGGAACCACAGGATCGCGCCGAGCGCGACGGCCCGGCCCACGGTGACGCGATCGATCAGCCGGTGAAACGCCAGCATGCAGAACGGCAGCCCGCCGATCAACAGCAGTTGAATGTGTGGCGTGCGCGCAAACACGAACGGGCAGTAGGCAAACAGCACCCCCGCGACTGCAGCCGCGGGCCGGCTCCCGGTCAGGTACCGGCACAGGTAGTAGGTGCCGACAAACGAGAGGATGAACGACACGAGCACGACGAAGTTGTGTGTCGCGTAGGGATTGTGGGTCAGCAACCACACTGGCACGCCGGCAACGCCGGCGGCGAGATTGGCTTCGGAGTAGGCGAGTGCGTCATCGTGCGGATAAAAAATATTCGCGCGAAAGACGTGCCGCGGATCCGTGGTCAGCGCGTGCGCGACCCACGACACCACCCAGATGCTCCAGCGCCCATCGTTGGTGTCGACGCGGCCAACGTGATCGAATTTAAAGGCGTAGGGATAGGTGAGCACGCATGCGAGCACGACGGCCGCGGTGAGGACGGCCGTGGCCTCGGCGAGTCCGCGAAAGCGCATGAATGCCGTATGGTAGCATGGCGTCACCGCCTGATTTCCCCTGTGGATCGCCTACTTGAACTGACCTATCGGGCCGAGCAATCGCACTTCTGGTTCCGCGGCTTTCGTCAGTACGTGAAGCCGATGATCGCGCGCGCCACGGCCGGCATCGCGGCGCCGCGCATGCTCGATTGCGGCTGCGGCACCGGATCGAATCTCGAGATGTTGCGTCCGTTCGGCACTGCCGTCGGCTTCGATCTCACCGCCACCGGCGTGGCGTTCGCGCATCAACATGGCCACCGCGTGGCGCAGGCCAGCATCAGCCACATTCCATTCGCGAGCAGACAATTCGATCTCGTCACCTCGTTCGACGTCTTTCAGTGTCTCCCGGACGAGGTCGAGCGATTGGCGATCCACGAAATGTCGCGGGTGTTGAAACCAGGCGGCTCGATGCTGCTGCACGTCGCCGCGCTTGAAATGTTACACGGCCGTCACTCCGTGCTGTCGCAGGAAGTGCGGCGCTACACCCCGTCACGGCTCCGATCAATTGTCGAATACGGCGGCTTTCGGGTCGAGCGGCTGACGTTCGATCACGCCAGCCTGCTGCCCATCCTGCTGCCGGTGCGCGCGTGGCACCGGCTATCCGCCCGCGCTGGCGCCATTCCCGCGGGCGAGGGTGAGATCACGGTTCCGTCGGCGCCGCTCAACGGCGCGCTTTCCGCGCTGGTGTCGCTCGAGGCGCTGGCGCTGCGCGTGGTGAACATGCCGATCGGCAGCTCCCTGATGTGCCTGGCGCGAAAGCCCTAATAGCGGACGACGCCGCCGAAGTAGATGCCCTTGAACTTCAGCGAGCCGTTGTCGGTGTCGACATCGTAGAACGCGTTGACCGAGCGGTACCCGATCTGCGCGCCGACGTAGCGATTGGCGTTGAGGGTCGCGTTGATGTCCCAGTCGGTATATTTGGCGTCGCCGCCCAGCTGCTCGGCCAGGTTACCGGGCACGCGGAAGAACGACATTTCGCCGGTCACCGCGAGGTTGGCAATCGGGTAGCCGCGCCCGATGAAACCAAACGTCGGAATGGGCGCCGCCGCCTTGGTGAACTCCGCACCGATCGGACTAGTCAGCGAGACGTCGATGTTGGTGTACTTGAGGTCGAGCAGCGCGCCGAACCAGCCGCGCTTGAATTGCAGGAAGTCGAATTCGTAGCCGAACCGGTAGGTCTTGAAGTTGGCGTCCGTCAACACCGGCAAGCCGAGGTTGTAGCGCTGGCCGTTGAAGATGAACGAGCGCCGCACCTGGGCGGTGGCCTGGTAGGAAATCGGCAGGTACTGAAAACGGAACCGGTGCTTCCTGGCCGGCCGCAGCACCAGGTCGAACTTGCCCAATCGCTTCCGTTCGATGCCGAGGTCCGACACCAGATCGACATCGTCGCCCAGGATGCCGAGCGCCGCGGAGTTCACGATCAAAGACGGCTCGGGGTTCCACCACCCGTACGCCGCCTCGATGTGATAATCCTCGCCCACCGCCTCGGACGAGGGTGGACGATACTGGGCGGACGCATCGGCCGCAGACGCGGCGACGCCGAAAGCCACAAGGCCCGTGATCACGTACAAACGCCAATCAGACATACGCATAAGAAAGTCCCAACCCCGGATTCATTGCCAACGAGTTTCCGACACGCCCGCTGGAACGGGCCGCCCAGGGGGGAGGGCGTGATTCGCGTCTGCTGGGAGGCAGACGCTACTGATCATAGTAGTTCAGAGTTCAGAGTTCAAAGTTAAGAGTTTTTCCTGACTCTGCACTCCTAACTCTGCACTCTTAACTCTTAACTCTGCACTCTCCGTTAGCTTTCGGCGCCCGCCGTGGCAGGCACGGGGCCGCCGTTCACCACGCTGATCCACTTCTGGACCGCCGCGCTGAGCACCGTCACCGCCATGATCAACATCAGCGTCGTGCAGATGGTGAGGATCCAGCCCTCGGTATGGCGGGCCGCATTGAGACCGGTCGCGAGCGGATAGTAGTTGTCGCGCACGTTGAGGAAGCCGCCGTAGAGCGTGTTGACGCCCAGGAACGCCATCGGAAGAATCGTCACCCACGTCAACCTGGCTTTGCCCGTGTTGATCAGGATGCTGGTGCCGACCGCCAGCGCGATGGTGGCGAGCAACTGGTTCGCCACGCCAAACATCGGCCAGATCGTACTGACTTGTCCCGTGTAGATGAAATAGCCCCAACACACGACGATCAGCGCCGTCGCAATCGATCCGCTGAGGAGGTTGTCGGGCCGGGCGAACGGTTTGTAGGCACGCCCCATGAACTCCTGCAACAGGAACCGCCCCACCCTCGTCCCCGAGTCGATCGTCGTGAGGATGAACAGCGCCTCGAACATGATCGCGAAGTGGTACCAGTAGGCGAGCAGGCCCGACATGCCCGGCAGCTGCGAGAAGATCTGCGCCATGCCGACGGCCAGTGACACGGCCCCGCCGGTGCGGCCGGTGACCGTCTCGCCGACCGCGGCCTCGATGCTCGCCAGATGCACCGGCTGCGGCGACACGCCCTGGAACGTCATGCTGGCGTAAACCGCCGGTGTCGTATTGATCGCGAAGTAATCGCCAGGGGCCATCGAGGTGGCGGCGATCAGCGCCATGATTCCCACCACGCCTTCCACCAGCATGGCGCCGTAGCCGACCGGCCGGATGTCGGTTTCCTTGTCGATCATCTTCGATGTCGTGCCGGTGCCGATCAAGGCGTGGAAGCCGGAGATCGCGCCGCAGGCGATGGTGATGAAGCAGAACGGAAACAGCGGGCCGGGAAAGATCGGTCCACCGCCGCCGGTGTACTCGGTGAACGCCGGCATCTGCAACTCCGGGTTCACGACAATCACGCCGATGGCCAGCAGCGCGATGGTGCCGATCTTGGTGAACGAGCTCAGGTAGCCGCGCGGCGACAGCAGGATCCACACCGGCATCATCGACGCCGCGAACCCGTAAATGCACAGCGCGATGACGATCTCGGTGCGCGACAGGTGGAAGAAGCTGCCGAGCCACGAGTCGGGATGGTTGAGCGGCTCGCCGCCGGCCACCGCCAGCAGCAGGCCGATCACGCCGATGATGGTGGCTTCGGTGATCTTGCCCTTGCGCCACACGTACATCCACATGCCCATGAACATGCCCAGCGGAATGGTCATGGCAATCGTGAACACCCCCCACGCGCTGTCGGCCAGCGCGTTCACGAAGGTGATGCCGAGGCCCGAAATCGCGATGATCAGGATGAACAGGATCGCGATCGACGCGATGAACCCGATGAAGGGGCTGATCTCGGCCTTGACGATGTCGGAAAGCGACTTGCCGCCGCGGCGCACCGAGGCCCACAGCACGATCGAATCGTGGACCGCCCCGGCGAGACACACGCCCGCGACCAGCCAGATGAAGCCCGGCGCGTAACCGAACTGCGCCGCCAGCATCGGGCCGACCAGCGGGCCCGCGCCCGTAATGGCGGCGAAATGATGGCCGAACATCACCCACCGCGTCGTCGGGTAATAGTTGGCGCCGTCGTATTTGGTGTGGGCTGGAGTCTTGCGCGCGTCATCGAGCATGAAGACTTTGGTTGCGAGAAACGCGCTGTAATACCGATACGCGATGGCAAGAATGCCCAGCGCGGGCAGCAGCAAATACAAAGCAGGCATAAGTGGTGGAGATGATATATCAGCGGGCCGTTATCCGCGTCGTGGAGACCGCGGTCCCCGTCAAGCCGACTTTGCGTGGTGGGGTATAGACCGGGGTCCCCGCCGACGCGAACTGTGCGTGGTGGGTGGAGACCCGACTAAGGCTGAGGCGGGACTGCGGACGGCGACGAATTTGACGGCGTGGCGGCGGCGGGCAGCGGCAGCAAGACCGGCGGCCGCGACGGAAGATACGGCTTCCGCTCGGCCTCGCGCGTGCGGAAGAGCGCATCAATCATCCCGGGGATGCTGTTTTCGGGGTTCCAGCCGAGACGCAGCACGGTCAGCCAGACGGGCCGGCGGCCGAACTCGAGCGCCTCGTAGCAACTCCACAAGTACAGGTCGATGGTGCGTTTCTGCACGGAAGGGCCGGTATCCATCACCGTCCAGACTCCGCTGTAGCGGGGATTGGGCGTTTCGATGCGGATCACGCTGCCGACCGGCAGCAGTTGCGGATCCGCGGCCACGATCCCGGTCCGTACCCCCACGCCGGACGCCGTCGTTTCACCCTTGCAGTACGCCGTGGCGGTGAACTTGAGGCGAGCGCCGGCCTGCGGAAACGACATGGCCTGGAGGCGGATGGCGTTGCCCGCTTCGCTGCGCGAGTCGAAAGCCGTGGCCTGGTAAAAAAATACCAGGGCCACCGCGATACCGCAGGTCACGATCCCTTTGCGCCAGTACGACTCAGCGATTCTCATTCGGTATTCGTGAAGTGTTCGTAGCCCCGCGGTAACGCTTCTTCCCGTCCGTTCCGATCGACGATCAGCGCCGTGTCTTTCGTAAAGCTCCCGATCCTGGTCAGCGGCGGATCGGCGACCTGCCGCGTGACGTTTCGTAACCGCCCGCCGCCGCGCCTGGGGACCGCGAACAACAGCTCGTAATCCTCCCCGCCCGCGAGCGCCGCGCTCACCGCATCGGCGTTCCGTCCGCGCCACCACTCGGCCGCCTCGGGATCGATCGGCAACGTGCTCGCGTCGATCCTGACGCCGCATCCGCTGGCGGCGGCCACTTGTCGCAGCGCGTCCGCCAGGCCATCGCTCAAGTCCATCGCCGCCCGTGCCGCGCGCGCCCGGCCCATCGCGACGCCGAGCCTGACGCGCGGCTCTGGCCTGCGCTGTCTCATAATGCACACCGACCCGGGCTGGTCCGCAGCCCCGAGCCGCAACATCTCTAATCCAGCCGTCGCAGCCCCGATCGTTCCGCTGACCCACACCTCGTCGCCGGCCGCGGCACCGCTTCGCGTCAGCCAGCGGCGCGACCCGACGTCGCCACCCGCCGTGACATCAACGACCAGCGGGCCGTCGGTTCGCGCGATGTTTCCGCCGACCACCGACACCCCATGGCGGCCCGCAAGGGCCGATAACCCATCCACCAGCGCTTCGACGTCGGCCACGAGCCACGAGCCGGGCAGCACCAACGACACGAGCGCCCATCTGGGCGTGGCGGCCATCGCCGCCAGATCACTAAGATTCACCGCCAGCGCCTTGTGGCCAACATCGGCGGGTGTAGAGAAGGCGCGGGAAAAATGCACCCCCTCGACCACCGCGTCGGTAGTCACCACGAGACGCTCGTTCCTGGCGGGCGCCAGGACGGCAGCATCATCGCCCGGCCCGACCAGCACGCTGGCAGCGGGACGCGGGAGGCGCGCTAGAAGACGCGCCAACAGGGCATGCTCACCCAGCTCGGAAACAATCACCAGCTAACGGGTAAGGTACCCGCTTTGCCGTGTGGGGAGGATTGCTGAACCTGCATAGCAGGAGGAGCCGCTGTAGTAACCACGTTTTAGGCTTCCTCTCCGCGGAGGCATGCACACCACGCGGCTTCGCGACTCGCTTGGTTTAAAACATCGGCTCAGACAAGCCCCCGAACCATCACGAGCAAAGCAGGAGACTGGATCTTAGGTCTCCCGGAGGCCGAGGTCAAGCACGATGGCGAACAACAGGCGAAGCACAATCCTCGGGTTTCCGGGCTTGGAGGCTGGCGGGCCTGGAAATTTGAACTATTCCGCGAGCGCGAG
>JANOZI010000866.1:0-2290 GCA_031429375.1 Acidobacteriota bacterium
CTTCTTGCTTGACCGACTCGACCAGCCGCTGTGAGTTCTCGATGGACTGGCCGAGCGCCGCGACCTGCGCGGTGATCGGCAGCAGCCGCGTCTGCGTGGCGGCGACGCCGTCGAGCTTCTGCTGCGCGTCGACGACCTGGGTGCCCAGCGTATCGCACAGGCTCTTGAGACTTTCGACCTCGTTGCGGCGCGCCAGCTGCTCGCTCAGCTTGCGATCCACGTCCGACGTCACGACGTGCAGGTTGTTGATGCGGCCCTCGAGCTTCTCGATGAATTGCAGGCGCGCGCCCACGCGCGTCAGTTGGGCATCGAGCTCGGCGGCCAGCTCGCCCAGCCGCGCCGCAGCCTTGGTACTGTCGTCGACGATCGCCATCTTGCTGAGCACGGTGTCCATCTTCGACTCGAGCTCCGGCGTGCGGCTGAGCAGCGTCGTCGCGCGCTCGCCGAAGGCTTCGAGCGAGGCGCGATCGGCCGACAGCTTGTCGCGCAGCTTCGCGGCTTCGGCGTGCGACTTGTGGAACTCGCCAATCTCTTCGCGCAGCACATCGAGATCCTGCCGCGACTGCTTGAGGGCCTCGTGCTGTGCGATGGTGCGGCGGCCGACTTCGTCGACCTCCGCCAGGCGCTCGCCGAGCGCTTCGAGCATGCCCTGCTTGCGCGCCATCTCGTCCGCCTGCGCCATCAGGGTCTGGAAGTCCTTGCTCATCACGTCGGCCTTGGCGTTCATGGCCGACAGCAGCTTGTCTTTCGCGAGCACGCCGTCCATGCGCGTTTCCGCTTCGGTGATGCCCGACGACAGGCCGCGCAGCCGGTGATCGAAGGCGTCGAATTCCTTTTTGTCGATCGCCAGCCGCTCGACCGTCGCTCTCAGGTACTCAGAGAGCATGCGGCTTTCCTTGTCGAGCCGGGCGAACTCGCGCGAAAACTCCTCGCGCGCCGCGGCGGCCGCCGACAGTTCGGCATGCGTGTCTTCGGCCAGCTTTTCCATGCGCGACACGGTGTCTTCGGCCCGCGCCACCTGCTTGCTGCCTTCGTTGAGCTTGGCGATCTGCACGTCCATCGCCCACACCATTTCGTTGAGGCGGTTGGCCTCGACGACGGCGCGCTCGACGGCGTGCTTCTGGGCCTCGAGCGCCTTGGCCTTCTGCGACACGTGTTCGGCGAGGGCATTGAGCGAGGCCAGGCGCTCTTCGGTATTCTTGCTGAGCTCCTGGAGTTGGACGAGCGGGCCGAGCTTCTTCTCGATTTCCTTCACCGCCTCGGTCGCCGACGCCGAATCTTCGCGCGCCTGGCGAGAGGTCTCGCGGATGCGCTGGAACTCGTTGGTCAGCTGGCCGCCGATCGATCGGATGGCGTCGAGCTCGCCCTTGAGCGTCGCCACGCTTTCCACCGACTTCGCCACTTCCGCGGTGGACGACCGCAGCAGCACGCGCAGGTCGTCGTAGGCCGCCTTCTCTTTTCTGAGTGTTTCAACGGTGGCCTGCGTCTCGAGCGCCTGCGACGCCAGCTGGTTCACGGCCAGCCGATGCTTCTGCAGGTCGCCGTCGGGCGCCGTGATCTTTTCCGACACGCGCTGGGCTTCGTGCACCTGTTCGAGCAGGCCGCTGATGCGCGACTCGATTTGCTCGAGGCCTTTGGCGCGCTCGTCGTACCCGTTGACCTTCTGGCCGAGCTCGTCGAGCTTTTTCAGCGCGAGCTCGGCTTTCTGGCCGACCTGGTCGAGCGCCTTGCTGGTCTGGGCGAGCTTCGAGGTGCCCCCCGCCATCTGCGTGAGCATCGCGCTCAACGCCGTGCGCTCGTCGCGGGCCTGGGCGACGAGCGCCTGCAATTCGTCCTGTTGCTGCTTCTTGTTGGGGCCGGAGGAGTTGCCGAAAAGTGCGTCAAGCATGGCGGAGAGTATATCGCCCCCGTCAAGCAACACCTGTAGGGGCACCCCCTCGTGAGCGCCTCAAGAATTGCGCTATGCCGGGCGGTCCGGCGTGGTGGTTTCTGCGACCCTCTTGCCGCTCACCTCCAGGAACAGGCCGATTTCCTTCAATTCGCCTCCGGCCGAGGCCTTGCACTTCGTTGCACATGCTCGCCACCCTGGAAAGTGCCACCGTCGTCGGAATAGATGCCTGTCCGGTGCACGTCGAAGTCGACGTCAGTTACGGCCTGCCGCACTACCAGTTGGTCGGGTTGCCCGACACGAGCGTGCGCGAGAGCCGCGATCGGGTCCGCGCCGCGATTCGCAACTCCGGCTTCGACTTTCCTTCCTTTCGGATCACCATCAACCTCGCGCCGGGTGATG
>JANOZI010000867.1:0-7249 GCA_031429375.1 Acidobacteriota bacterium
TCGATCCCGGCTCGGATTCCTGGGCAATCGGGACGCCGATGCCGACGCCCAGACGGGGCGCGGCTGCCGGAATCATCAACGGTCAGATCGCGGTCATTGGCGGTACCGGGGGATACGAAGAGGAGACGGAGCTCTACGATCCGGCGTCGAATACCTGGACAATCGGTCCCAGGATGCTCGATCAGACATCCTCGGTCAGTCAGGGCGTCTCGTTCGCCAACAATCAGGTGTTTGCGATCAGCGCGCCGCGTCAGGGGATTTGCCTTCAAGCTCAACGAGCCGATGCGCGAGAAGTCGCGTCGGAGGAAGTTCGAGCTGGGTGTGCGTCGTATTTTCGCTATTCGATGATCGAGGTGCTCGATTCGAGCGCCGACCTGTCTCCGCAGATTGCGTCGATCTCGCCGTCGTCCGGCGTGCCAGGGACTACTGTCCAGACCACGATTACCGGTCTGAACCTCGCAGGCGCGACCTCGCTGGTGTTTGACAGGGGCGGAGTGACCGCCGTGCCCGGCAGCGGCACCGCGACGAGTCTGCCCGTCGTCATTACCATCCCGAGCACGGCTTCGGATGCGACCTCCTTCTATTCGGTCAACACTTCCGCGGGCACATCGTCGTTTGCCGCCCTCCCGATTTATTCGACAGCGCCCGAGTTCACATTTCATCCGACGAGCCAGGCGGCGGCAAGCGGGGAGACCGTCTACTTCGGTGCATGGGCTCAGCGGACGATGGATTTTCAGTGGCAGGTGCTGGCTCCCGGCGCGTCGTCATGGATCGATCTGACCGACACGCCCCCCTATAGTGGCGTGACGAATGGGTACTTTTATATCTCGAACGTCTCGACCGCGTTGAGCGGCAGTCAATACCGCGCGCGGGCGACCAACCTCCTGGGCTCGGCGACGAGCAACGCGGCGACGCTGACGATCAAGTCGGTGTTTACCGATGATCCGCTGACGCCTGGAGTCACGACCATCAAAGCCGTGCACATTACCGAACTGCGGGCGCTGATCAACGGACTGCGTGCGCGCTATTCGCTGGGGTCGTACTCCTACACCAACGCGACGATCACCGCCGGGGTCTCAGCCGTGCAGGCGAGGGATTTCACGGAGATGCGCCAGGCGCTCCTGGGGGTGTACATCGCGGCAGCAAGGACCCCGCCAACCTACGCCACGACACCGGCAACCTCAGGCACGATTCTCGCGGCAGCACTTGTCGAGTTGCGGGCGGCGGTGCTCGCGATTCGATAGAGCACAAGCGACCAAGAGCAAAGGCGCCAAGTTGGCGTCCGCTCCTGGCTACGGCGCGACGTCATCATCGCGGGAGCCATCGCGCGATATGCCCTTATTGAGCGCGGAGCGAGTCCGCGACGTTGCGTATGGCGCGGACGGCCTCGCCTCGTGTGAGCTGGCGGGTTTGGAGTTTGCATCGATTCTCAAGCGGCACCTCAGGGAGCGTCACGTGACTCGCCGGGAGGTGACGGCGATCTTGAAGGAGTTCGAAGCGGATGAGAGGAATGGCGTGTGGCAATGGTCAGGCGTCACGTCTGAGGTGCTTGAAAAGGCTCGCATCGCCGTACTCGATCTTCCGGTCACCGTGTTCGTCAGGCCGGGTGACGCGCTGCATCTGGCGTGCGCCAGGGAGCACGGCTTTGAAGAAGTCTATACAAACGATCGCCACATGCTGCAGGCTGCGAGACATTTCCACCTCACTGGGGTGGACGTTCTCGGTGATAAGGGCTCAGGCGCTAAGCGGTAACCATCGGGCGGTCGTGCGACGGGCGCGAGCACGAACGGAACTCCAGTTGCATCTGATGTAACCGCAGTTGCACGCGCTTCTCAACGATCTTCCGAGGGAATCGCGATGAGGCTTCCAACCACCGCAACCGCGGTTGTCATCCGGCGGCCGTCGCCGCGACGTCGTCTGCACCACCGATCCTGCTAACACCCGCACAACGAACAACTTGCGCCGCGTCAGGTCGAGCGGCGCCGTCCTTGCTCTAGGTCGGCCCGGCTGCGCAACCTTTTCTGCCGGACGCTCCCTGACCCGAGTGGACGGATGATTCGCGCGCGCAGCCATTCACTTGACCTTCTATACGGGGGTCCCCATCCAACTCAGATGCTTCGGAGGTATTCGATGAAGACATTCATTCCTGGAATCCTGGCCCTCTCGACCGTGCTGCTGATGGCGGCGAACGCGACCGCGCAAACGCCGCCGCCATCCAGCGCCGGCGCTGCGCAGAAGGCCACCATCAATCTGAACACGGCCACGATCGATCAGCTGGAGACGCTCCCCGGCATCGGGCGCAAGACCGCCGAGCGGATCCTCGAGCAACGCCAGAAGAGCGGCGGGTTCAAGAAAATCGAAGAGCTGATGAACGTCAAGGGCATCGGCGAGAAGAGCTTCCTGAAGATCAAGCCGATGGTGTTCGTCGCGCCAAAGACAGACAAGGCCGGCGGTGGCGGGTTCTGACCGAGGCGCCGCACTCGTCGATATTCTCGCAACCCTGGCGCTCATCCTGATCACGACGGTGATGGTGGCGCCCGTGATCGGCGGCACCCTCGACAGAGAACACACGATCGTCGGAGCGCAGCACCTCGCCGGCCAGCTGCAACGAGCGCGGATGGAATCACTGAAACGCTCAGCGGCCGTGGCCGTTCGGCTCGAGCTCATTGGCGAACGTGCCGCGGCCCGACTGTATGTGGACGGCAACGGCAATGGCGTGCTCCAACGGGACATCGATCGGGGCACCGACCCACCGTTGGCCGCTGTCGAATGGTTGGATGCGCACGCCAGGGACGTGTCCCTTCGCATCAACCAGCCGGTAACGGATGCCGACGGAGCCGGGTCGCTCGAAGCCGGAAGCGATCCGCTCCGGATCGGCCGGACGGCACTCGTGACGTTCAGCCCGCTCGGCAGCTCCAGCAGCGGCACGCTGTACGTCGCGGCGCATCGCGGTCCGCAAATGGCGATTCGTGTTTACGGAGCGTCGGGTCGTGTCCGCGTGTTGATGTTCGACGCGCGGGCGCGGCAATGGCGTCCGTAACGACCGACGCCGAACGGCGGCGCGACAACCGGATCGAGCCGGCCCAAACAGCGTGGCAGCCCGATGCGGTACTCCGGCCAGGCCAGTCGGTGCGGCTGGTGAACATTTGCCGTTGCGGCGCGCTGGTCGAATCGGCCACGCGATTGAGGCCGGGTGCGCGCACTGAGCTGCAGCTCGCCGGCCTCATCGCGAGGCACGCCATTCGCGGTCGGCTCGAGCGATGTTACGTGGCCGCTCTCGATCCGCTGCGCTATCGCGGCGTCATCGTGTTCGACGAGTCGGTGGAACTTGAGCGAGGCGAGTGCGGCTAATGAGTAGCAACTTCCCACCGGGCGTTGATTCAGGCCGGGTCAACGGGCACTTGCTACTCATTTCGGATTGATTGACAGGTGAACATGCGAAACAACACTGAGAATTCGAACGATCGCCGGCGCCGAAAGTTGGCACCGCATTTGGTATGCGTCTCCCCGCTGATCAACCTGAGGAGCACCATGACCATGACCGCGACCGCTAAGACACCCGATACCCCAGACACGCAGGCGCGCCGGGCCGACCGCCGCAGTGGTGTCCATGCGCTGGTCCGGCAAGTCAGCGCGGATCTGCTGGCGGCCTCGGAGCGCCGCAACCTCAGCGTGTTCCTGACCGACCGGCTGTCGAGAATGGTCTCCGTCCGCAGCATCCGGTTGAACGAGATCACGAGCAAGACGCCGGCCCGTTCGCTTCAGCCGGTCCGCACGCGCGATTATGTCGCGTTCTCGGTCCCCGTGAAGGAGCCGGGGCGCCAGTTGATGCTCGAGGCGTCGTTCGATCAACGTCGCGGACCGGATGACTGGACCTGCCAGTTGCTGGAGTCGGCCGCGAGCCTGGCCGGAATCCTACTGGAGGCCGAGCGGCTGGGCACGACACCGGCTCGACTGACGTCCGCCGAGCGCGACGGCGCGGCGCCGCTCATCGGGTCCAGCGAGATCATGGCCAACCTTCGCGAGCGGGTCGAGCGCGTTGCCTCAACCGACTTCACGGTCCTGATCGACGGCGAAAGCGGCGTCGGAAAAGAGTTGGTGGCGCGGCAGATTCACGAACTGGGGCGCCGCCGGCTGGGACCCTTCATCGCGATCAACTGCGCAGCACTGGTCGAGACCTTGATCGAAGCCGAATTGTTTGGCATCGAAGAGCGGACTGCGACCGGGGTGCGGGGCCGGCGGGGTAAGTTCGAGCACGCCGATGGCGGCACGTTGTTTCTCGACGAGATCTCCGACCTGTCGATGGCGGCGCAGGCCAAGCTGCTTCGCGCCATCCAGGACCTCACCGTCGAGCGCGTTGGCGGCAATGGGCCCCGGCAAATCAATACGCGCATTGTCGCGGCCACCAACCGCCCGCTGGCCGCCTTGGTCGATCACGGGCTGTTCCGCGCCGACCTGTTCTATCGGTTGAGCGGCGTCGAGATTCGTGTCCCGCCGTTGCGGCGGCGCAAGTCGGACATCTTGGAGCTCGCACACTACTTTCTCGCGCGCCACGAGGGGCGCGGCCGGCTGTCGATGACCTCGGCCGCTGCCGACGCGTTGATCGCCTACGACTGGCCCGGCAACGTTCGCGAGCTCGAGCGAATGATCGAGGGTGCGATCGCCACCGCCGAGTCGGGGCAGATTCGGGTCGACGACCTGCCGGTCAGCCTTCGCGGCGACTACGGCGAGGTATTGGTGGCGGCGTTTCAGCTCGGCGACACCATGCGGGCGTGGGGCAGCCGCTACGCGCGACTGGTGCTCGAAAAGAATGAGGGTAACAAGCGCCAGGCCTGCAAGGTGCTCGATATCACCTACCACACCCTCAATGCGTATTTGAACTTTCGGCCGCCACCGATCGCTGCGCAAGCCGCTGTGCCAGGCCAGCGCAGCGAGGTGGTGTCGTAGGAATTGGCCGTAAAGGATTGATCGACTGGTCGCCGGAAGCCTCCGGCATTTTGAAGGCGGCGAGGCAGGGCAGGTTGCTGTGCGGTCATGCGCCGGACTTCAGAACGTCGGAGGAAGTCATGGCTCGAAGACGGGCGGAATTGTCGTTTATCGCTTTCAGTGCGTTGTTGACTAGCGGCATGCAGGCGACGGTGTTGACGTCGGAGGGGGTGGAGGATGTGACGCCGCCAAGAGTGATCTTGACCAGTCCGGCCAAGGCGATCACGACGCGCAGGGGCGAGCTTACGGTCAGGGGGCGGGTCACAGACAGGGAGTCTGGGATTTCCAGCGTCATGTGCAATGGCCAGGCCGCAGTGGTCATCCACACAGCCGTGCGATGTTTGGTGTCGCTTCAACCTGGCGTGAACGACGTAGTCCTGCAGGCGACAGACGGGGCCGGTAACAGCGCTTGGGCCACCGTGCGGGTGACCCTGGCTCCAACATCGACCACTGCCATCACCCTCACGCCGGCAAGGCGGACGATGTTGGTGAGGGAAACGACCTTACTCAACCTGCGAGACGATGCGGGTGTTGAGGTAAAGAGGGCGATGTGGACATCGAGCGACAGCGACATCGTGAGGCTCTCCGCCGACGATCCACCGGTGTTCACGGCGACCGGAACGGGCGTCGCTACCATTACGGCAGAGAAAAACGGTCTAACGGCGGAGGCCACAATCAGGGTCATTGCCGGCGTAGAACTCGCCGCGGGGACCGAGCGCTGGAGCGTTCCGCCGACGCCAGGCCGGACCATGGAGCCGCCGATTTACACCAATCGCGTAGACGACTCCGTTCCAGACATGTTCATCGTCGAAACCGAAAAGTGGGGCGAAGCCACGCTCCGCGCCGTCGATGCCGACGGCAGCGTCATGTGGCAGCAGCACTCGCCCGGTGTCCCGCTGATGGGCGACTCGTTCGGCGGCGTGATCGCCGGCGTACTCTACGACGTCAATCAGGGTGACGATTTTCAAGCATACGTGCGCCTGGGGAATGCGGGCGGCGTACCGCCATGGCGGTACCAGTCTCCCGGGAGCCTGCTCAAACCGGCGCAGGCGCCAGACGGCACAATTTACGCCATCGAGTTCACGTACGGCGGGGTGGACGCGGCGGGCGAAGACATCTGGGACAAGCAGGCGATTGTCATCGACGGCGCCACTGGTCGTCTCATCAGTCGGTCGCCGCTGGCGCGTGAGATCATGGCTTTCGAGTCAGCGCGAAACGGTGACGTATTGAGTCCGACCTTGACTTGCCGCAGCACGCGCGTGGAATTCGCGCCGCAAACCGTGGGACCCATCGTCGGCAGTGATGGGCGGGGCTACCTGCTGGTTCGCCGGAGGATCAGGCTGGGCAAGGGCATCTGCAAGGAATTCAATGGTAATGGCAATTTCTTCTCCGCCCGAACGCAGGACGTTGGTGTTGATTTGATCGCGTTGTCTCCGACGGGCGCTCCAGTTGTTCAAAGCCTGTACTCCCAGCAATGCACCTCCGCCGAGCGTGAACGGACGGCCTGTGACGTGCCGCCCATCGTGTCGCAGGTACTTCCCGACGGGGTCGGCGGGGTGTTGGCTTCATGGTGGCGAATTTTGCAACATGTTTCGTTCAACAACTATTCCAGCCAACGCTACCTGACGCGCATCGATGCCGGCGGCGCTCGAGTCGATACGCCGGTCGCGTCGGACTTCTGGATTGATCTGATCGGCCAGGCGGGCACAGCTTACGTGCGTTCGCCAGCCGGGTACCACGCGATCGACGTTACATCGTCGACCACGAAATGGACGGCGAGCCTGCCAGGACTCGGGTTGATCGCGGCGCGACCCGACGGCGGCGTGGCGACGATCGACGGCGCTGGCGACCTCCATGTCCTGGGAGCCACCGGCGAGGAAGAAGAAGTGACCCCGCTCGGCTTGTCGCTGACCTCAGCGGCCTCGGAGTTCGATGGCTGGATCGGACTGAGCGATGCTGGCCTGACCTCAGTAGCGGGGGATTTCCAGGACGCAACGCGATGGACGGTCGAGGTCGGCAACCGCGCGCGTCAGTTGGCGGTCCGTCGGCCCGGTATGGGCATTTTTCTGAAGAGCCACGACGCTCTATTTAAGTTCACCTTCGCGCAGCACACCTCCATTCGAATCGTTCCATTCGATCAACGACAAAATGACACGGCCTCTCTGATCGCAACAATGCCATCGTCTCCCGTATCTGCCGGCGTCGCCGCACAGACCGACCCATTCGCCACATTGACCGCGGTGCTCAACGCGGCCGAGGGAAA
>JANOZI010000868.1:0-5640 GCA_031429375.1 Acidobacteriota bacterium
GGGGTATTTTCGCTGTTTTCCTACTGGCTGGGTTTTCGCTTGCATTTTGGGCTTGACCTCGCGGGACCGGCTGTGCGGCGGGACCCGGGTGGCGTGGTTACGCGCGTCGTGCGCGCGTAACCACGCGGAGGGCTGCGGACCGTTTTGCGGGGCAACTCTGCAGCAGTCAATAATTTGCGCCTGCGGCCTCGCTTCATCATGTTCTGAGGATACGCGCGAGGGCGGCGCGTATTCCGCGGAATAGCTTTTCCACGCTCGCAGGTATTATTCGACTGATCAAGGGATTCCACGACGAAGCTTTGGCCGGGAAATGGCGGGGGTCTCGCTCATCGCGACTGGGCGACCAATGGCGCGTCATCTACCGCGTGGTCCCGGAACGCCTCACCTATTACATCGAGTCGATGACACCCCATGACTATCGGAGGCAGTAAATGAAGAACTATCGTCCGGCGCGAAAGCGCGCGTCCGTGTCAGTCGGCGAGTCGGTGCGGATCGTCCGTGAACTCCAAGGCCTGAGCCAAAACGAACTGGCGCAGCACACCGGTATCTCCCAGGCTACGATCTCGGCAATTGAGAACGATCGGGTACGCCTTGGCGTGGAGCGGGCGAAGATGCTCGCACGCGCGCTCAAGTGCCATCCAGGCGTTCTGGTCTTTCCAGGTGGGTGGTGCCAACCGAAGCAGCGGCATAACACCAAAGTGGAGCCGACGCTCCGGGCGTCGCGTGCGATCATGTCACTGAGTCGCGTGGCTCATTTTGCACGTTAGACCGACGAACGAATTGAGAATCAGATTCGAAGACGGCGTTGCGCAAAACACTTGCGCATGAGACCAATGCCGCACTTCCATTACATCGTCTTCGGCTTCCGGCCTGATGAGTCACGTCAATCCGGACTCGGAAAGGAGTTCGGCAAAGCGCTCGACGCGCTCATGATCCGAATCGTGCCGAACCGGTTCCTCTTTCAGCGTGCCCACCTGGAAACTCGGCGAGCTGTCTCGACAGATTGCCCGTACGCGGTCTACTCTCGGCCCACCGACGACGAGATCGTTGTGGTCGCGGTCCACGGAAGGCAGGATCCGTCTCGCTGGCGAACCCGCGCATAAGAGCTTTCGACGTGCTCGCTTCTTCAAGTGACACGCGGTCTAACAGCGGCTGCACTCGACGGCGGGCGCAGCAGCATCAATCCGGGTAGACTCATCGACGCGGCGACCGCCGCGGGTGAGCCGCATTGCGTTGGGCCGACAACTCGTAACTCGGTTTCCGAAGGGCAACGGGAGTAGAATCGACGGTATGCCACGCATCACGCGCGAGCGAATGATTGAAGCGATTCGCGAGTTGCCGGAAGATGCATCGGTCGATGACGCAATCGAGCGTCTCGTGTTTCTCGCCAAGATCGAGGAAGGCCTCGCACAGCTTGACCGTGGCGAGGGCATCCCACATGACAAGGTCAAGCAACGTCTTGGCCTGTGATCGAACTCATCTGGTCCCCGCGTTCGGTGGCGGATCTTCAAGAGATTCGCGCGTACATTGAGGCGGATGCGCCAGCGTGGGCTGACCTGACCGTGCGTCGCCTGGTGGCTGCGGTCGAACGGCTTCGAGAGTTCCCGGATTCTGGACGCATGGTGCCGGAACGTCAGTCGCCCGAACTTCGCGAAGTGGTGTCCGGGAAGTTTCGCATCGTGTATCGGCGACGGACTGACACCGTGGAAATCGCCACTGTCTTTCGAGGCTCGCGCGATTGGTCGGCGCTAGGGTTGTAGCGGCGGCCCAACTGGCGCTGGAGCCGGCGGCGTTGGACGAACTCGAAGTATTAGAAACATCTGGGCGCCGCGGCTCAGCGCCATTGCGTTAGCCAGTCAGATTCAACTGTCGTCCAATTCACATGATCATGCTCACGTGGAACGTTGAACGCAGCCGAGCCACAGCCGGCGCATTGGAAATCGCCGATCAAGTTGCGGCCGACGTGATCTTTCTTCAAGAGGCATCGATCGGCCAATCTTGGCACGGTCCGATATGCAGCGAACAGGTGCAAGGGCGCGCGTGGGGCAGCGCGGTGCTCGTTCGCGACGGCAGCTTGGAGCCCATCGCGATCCATGGCTACAGCGGCTGGGTGACGGGCGCGTGCTGGCGGCCAAGCCAACGGACGTCTCAGAGACTATCTACCTTTTTCGATTCACTCGCCGACAGCCAACAACGACGAACCGCGCGGCGGGTACGTGGCCGAGTCGTTAGAGATTGTGTTGACGAGACGCCATCAAGGCCTTCCGCTGCCCCAGACCCTTCGCTGGAACAGGGCTCCTGCCACTCCTTACCATTGCGACGGTTTCCTGCTCCGTGGCATGGACGTCACATCGGTTCAATGCGAGTCCTCTCTTCGGGGTACATCACCCGTCAGAGCGACCATAGCCCCATCGTGTTGTGGTCTCGAGTGGCTCGTGCTGGCTAACATTCGAATGGAGCCGACGCGCCGTACTGGTCCGTGCAATCATGGCGCTGCGGGCGCGCGGCTCATTTGAACCGTTAGACGGACTACTGACGAAGCCGACACGAACGTCAGTTGGTGGTTGCATTCGCCCGCCCAACACCACCAACTAACTTTAGAGGAGCGGTTGCATGAAAATTCGACGCGTAGTCACGGGTCATACCCCCAATGGCAAAGCGACGGTGGCGAGCGATACCGTTGTCGATGCCATCACGATTGGTATGCTGCCTGGAGCGGAGTTCCACCGCCTGTGGGGTGCCGACCAAGCGCCGACATTTCCAGACGCCGGCTCACCGCGACCCGCGCCGGCCTATTTCCCCCCGGTTGGGGGATTTCGATTTGGCGTCTTCACCCTCGGACCAGACTCGGTGACCATGCCGAAGGATCTCGACATGCAGCTCGCCATGGCAGAAATCGAGGACAAGTTGCCCGGCCTCGCCTCCCACCTGGAAGCCGACAACCCCGGAATGCATACGAGCGATACCATCGACTTCGAGTACGTGCTGACGGGTGAGGTCTGGCTTGAGTTGGACGATGGGCAGGAGGTTCACCTGCGGGCCGGGGACACCCTAGTGCAGAACGGCACTCGGCACGCTTGGCGCAACAAGAGCTCGGAGCCTTGCTGCGTGGTCTTTTTCCTCATCGGCGCACACCGACGATGAAGCAAAGAGCCGCGTTATGCCTGGGGCGCGCCTTCGGCCACAGCCGTCTAACCCGCGCCTGCACCAGACGTCGCTCAGTGAATCGTGAAGCGCCGCTGGTGATGCGCAATCGTTAGCCGGCGGCGGAAATCGCAGATTCCAGCAACATTTGATCGCGCGGAGTTTCGCGCCATCGCGCTGTGGTATGAGGAACGGCGCGACAAACTCGGGGACGAATTCGTCGGCGCGATCGCAGTGACGCTCCAACGAATCGGTGAGCAATCAGTCGACCGTCAATCGACAATAGCCCGCGAACGACGACGGCCCACCGTTAACGCCTATCGGAGCAAGCTACAATACCTTCGCCTATGGCCACCAACGCTGCCCAGGATCGCGCCTTCTTCGGCCACCCACGCGGCCTCTCGACGTTGTTCTTCACCGAGATGTGGGAACGGTTCAGCTACTACGGCATGCGGGCGCTGCTGCTGCTCTACATGACCGCGCCGCTGACCGCCGGCGGACTCGGGTTCGACGCGGCGCAGGGCGGCGCCATCTACGGCCTCTACACCTCGATGGTCTACCTGGCGACGCTGCCGGGTGGCTGGATCGCCGATCGCCTGATCGGCCCGAGACGCGCGGTGTTGTATGGCGGCATCCTGATCGCGTCCGGTCACTTCAGCATGGCCGTACCGATGATGGCGACGTTCTACCTCGGGCTGTTCCTGATCGTGATTGGCACGGGCCTGCTCAAGGGCAACGTCAGCGTGATTGTCGGGAAGTTGTATGCGCCCGAAGACATCAGGCGGGACGCCGGCTTCTCGATCTTCTATATGGGAATCAATCTCGGCGCCTTCATCGCGCCGCTGATTTGCGGCTACCTCGGGCAGACGATCAACTGGCATTTCGGATTTGCGGCAGCCGGCTTCGGGATGTTGATCGGCGTCATCCAGTACGTGATGGGCAGCAAGGGCCTCGGCGAGGCCGGCCTGCACCCGGCGCCGGCGGCGTCGCCGGCCGCGGCGGCGCGCGACCGGAAGCAGGCGCAGATCTGGGTCGCGGTGTTCCTGGGGGTGTGTCTCGTGATTGGCGTCGGCGGTTACACCGGGATGGTGCCGATCACCGCGACGCAAGTCGCGGATGCCGCGGGCGTCTTCCTGCTGCTGGTGATCGCCGGCTTCTTCGGCTGGCTGTTCTTGTCGAGCGGCTGGACGCGCGAAGAGCGCAACCGCCTCTACGTGATCGGCGTGCTGTTCCTTGCCGCGTCGCTGTTCTGGTCGGTATTCGAGCAGGCCGGCTCGACGCTCAACCTGTTCGCCGACCGCAACACGCGCACCGAAGTACTGGGTTACTCGTACCCGAGCAGCTGGTTCCAGTCGGTGAACTCGCTTTTCATCTTCGCGCTCGCGCCGGTGTTTGCGTGGATCTGGCTCAGGCTCGCCTCACAAGGGAAGGAACCCTCGAGTCCAGCGAAGTTTGCGTTCGGCCTGGTCTTCGTCGGCCTTGGCTTTGCGATCCTGATCATCCCGGCACGGATGGCGGAGCAGGGCGTCCTCGTCAGCCCGATGTGGCTGATCGCCACCTATTTCCTGCACACGGTCGGCGAGCTGACCTTGAGTCCGGTCGGCCTCAGCGCGATGACGCGGCTGGCGCCGGCGCGCATCGGCGGCTTGATGATGGGTGTGTGGTTCCTCGCGACGTCGGTCGGTAACTTCATCGGCGGGCGCGTCGCGGGTTTCTACGAGTCGTTCGCCTTACCGACGCTGTTTACCGCGGTGGCTGGGTTTGCCATCGGCGCCGGTGTGATCCTATTTGTGCTCGTCCCGTCGATGCGGAAGTTACTGCCGAAGTAAGATCGGGAGCGTGCCCGTTCTCCTGCTGAGCACCTACGACCTCGGCCGCCAGCCCTTCGGCCTGGCGTCGCCGGCGGCGTGGTTGAAGCGTGCCGGCATCGACGTCGCGGCCGTCGATCTGTCGCGCGACAAGCTGTCCGATGCGGCGATTGCCGATGCGACGATGGTCGCGTTCTACCTGCCGATGCACACCGCGACGCGCCTGGCGTTGCCGGTGATCGATCGGGTCCGCGCCATCAATCCCGCGGCGACCATCTGCGCGTACGGCCTGTACGCTCCGTTGAACGAAGCGCTTCTTCGCGCGCGCGGTGTGTCAGCGGTGCTCGGCCCCGAGGCTGAGGCCGAGATTGTCGCGCTTGCGGGTTCGTCAGGTTCGTCGGGTTCGTCAGGTTCGACAGGTTCGACAGGTTCGACAGGTTCGACGGGTTCGACGGGTTCGACAGGTTCGTTGCCGCGTCTGGCGCTCATACCGCCGGATCGATCCCTGCTACCCGGGCTTGAACGGTACGCGCGACTTCAAATGCCTGATGGATCCAGCAGGATCGCCGGCGCGACCGATGCAACGCGCGGATGCAAGCATCGTTGCCGTCACTGTCCGATCGTGCCGGTCTACGACGGCCAGTTTCGGGTCGTGCCGGTCGATGTGGTGATGGCCGACGTGCGAGCG